>CAMWMO010000087.1 GCA_947175305.1 uncultured Lachnospiraceae bacterium | reverse complement strand
GTGATTTTATTTTATCAGGATGCACAGATCGAAGGGGATTATACCAAGGTCGGTAAACTCACAACCACAGAGGGGCTTGTGGATGCGGTGAGGAACAATGAGCCTTTGAAAGACTGGGACTGTCTTGTAATCCCGGTTCGTGTGACAGAGTAAGAGAGAGCCTGTGAGACGGATGAGGAAAATCGTGAAAAGAGTGAGGAAACGGTATGGTTAAGACAAGGCTGTGGATTGGTGTTTTTGTATCTGTCCTGTGTCTGTCCGGATGCGGGGATCATTCTGCATTTGGGGACGGGCAGAGTGAAATGGCAAAGGACGGTCAAACGGCCAGCGCAGGCGAAACACAGGAAAACCAGAAAACACAGGGCGGGACACAGGATCCGGTGGCGTATGTCAGGATAAGTTCCACAGTGGAGGAACTGGAATCTGGATTTTCCGCAGTCCGCTTTGAGGGCGAAGATGGATTGGAAAATTTTTTGCATCAGGGCGGCGCGGAGTCAGACCGGGAAGTACTGCAGTTTTTGACAGAAACCATAGTGGGCAGTGCGGAAGGGCTTTCCTTTGAAGGGGGTGCCTTCGGCTGCAGCACGATTTCGGTAGAGAATACCGAGGGCGGTTATTATTTCGGACGTAACTTTGACTGGAACAAGTGTGATGCCATGATGGTGGCTTCTTATCCGTCAGACGGGTACGCTTCTTTTTCCACCGTGAACGTGGATTTTGTACGTCAGGGCACCGGATTTGCTTCCCGCTTCTTAAGCGATGAAGTTCTGACGGCTGCCGCGCTTTACGCACCTTTAGATGGAATGAATGAAAAAGGGCTTTGTGTATCAGTGAACATGATTCAGGATAACGATACCATTTCCCAGAATACGGAAAAGCCGGATATCACTACCACGACGGCGATCCGGCTGCTGCTGAACCGGGCGGCTGACGCGGATGAGGCGGTGGAACTGTTGGGGCAGTATGATTTTCACGCATCCATGGGTTATATGGTGCATCTTGCTATTGCAGACAGCACGGGGAGAAGCGTAGCCGTCGAATACATCAATAACGAGATGAAGGTGATTGAGACGCCGATTCTTACAAATTTCTATTTGTCAGAGGGCGAGAAAAACGGAATCGGAACCAGTCAGTCCCATACGAGGTTTGAAATACTGGAACAGACACTGGAAGAAAGTGCAACTATGGACAGCGGGCAGATGCGGGATGCATTATCCAGTGTCAGCAAAGGGAATTTCGGAGAATTTGAATCGACGGAGTGGAGTGTGGTATTTGACCAGTCCGCGTTGACCGCAGAGTATTATCACAGGGAAGATTACGGCAGCAGCTATGCCTTTACACTCTTTGATAATTGAACTTATGGGAGATGACGGAATGCAGTTTATGGATAAAGCGGCAGTAAAAAGTAATGTGAGGTGAACGATGGGATATATACGCCTGTTATGGGATTTGTACCAGCTTAAGGAAAATACCGCAAAAAGCCAGGAACAGATTAAAAAAACTCAGGATAAGAAACTGAGGAAAGTGCTGCGTTACGCTTATCAGCATTCTGCATACTACCGCAGGACGTTTACACAGGCGGGCATTACGGAATGCAATATTGACAGCATACCATTAAAACAGTTTCCGGTGATCGACAAGGAAATGCTGATGCAAAATTATGATGAGCTGGTGACAGATTCTGAGGTAAAACAGGAGAAACTGCGGGCGTTTGATGAGGGCTCTGCCTCAAAATCTGAAAACTATCTCGGCAGGTATCATATCATTCACTCGTCGGGAAGTACAGGCATTCCCAGATACTTTGTCTACGATAATAAAGCGTGGGGGCAGATGCTTCTCGGTATTATCAGAGGGGCTTTGTGGGGAATGAGCATGGCAGACATTTTAAAGCTCCTTGCCGGAAAGCCGAGAATCTTATACATTGCTGCCACAGACGGACGCTATGCGGGTGCCATGGCAGTGGGAGACGGCATCACAGGGCTTCATGTCAGACAGGAATATCTGGATATCAATGAGCCCATTGAAAAGGGAAATCGGAAGGTGACAAAGTTTGATCCCAATATTGTAATTGGATATCCCTCCGCCATTAAACTGATGGCAGAGCAGGTGCGGTTAGGAAACGTTCCGAATCATGTCAGGAGGGTTATTTCCTGCGGGGAACCGCTTTCGGCGGGACTGCGGCGCTTTCTGGAAGATACTTTCAAGTGTCCGGTGATCAATTTTTACGGTTCCAGTGAATCCCTTGCGCTGGGGCTCGAGGAGAAGGCCGGGGAGGGCATGATCCTGTTTGATGACATGAATGTCATAGAGATTGAGGACGGAGAAATGTACCTCACCTGCCTGTACAATTTCACACAGCCCCTGATTCGGTATCACCTGACGGATACCCTGAAACCCAAAAAGAGACTGGCAAATGATCCTTATGGATTTTCAAGGGCGGAAGTTCTTCTGTGCAGAAATGAGGATGAAATGTGGTTTCGGAAGGCGGACGGCCGGGAGGAATTCATTCATCCGTTGTCGGTGGAGGGAATCTGTGTGGACGGCCTAAAGGATTATCAGTTTGTGCAGACCTCTGACAAAGCGTTTCAGATTCTGGCGGAGATTTCAAAAGATGCCTCAAAGGAAAGCATCACACATGGGATAGAGAGTATTATTGAACCGTTGTTAGCGGATAAGGCGCTGGAAAACATTTCCTATGAGGTATGTTTTGTGGAGACCATTGCGCCGGATCCGGATACCGGCAAGAAAACGCTGATTGTGAAAAAGGTGTCGGGAAATGATTTGGAATTACGTTGTTAAAGGAATTTTAATCGGACTGATATTCGGTGTTCCTGCGGGAGCAATCGGTGCGCTGACCATTCAGCGGACGATGGAAAAGGGATTTATTGCGGGGCTTCTGACGGGAGCGGGTTCTTCGGCAGCGGATTTACTCTATTCGGCGGTGGGAATATTCGGGATTGCCATGATATCGGACTTTTTGACAGCGCATCAGAATGTATTTCAGACCGCAGGCGGCGTCTTCATTGTGGTACTTGGGATTTCCATTTTGCGCAAAAAGGAGAGGCCGTACGGGGTACAGGATACGAAAGGGAATCTGGTCTTTTGCTTCTTGAGCTCCTTTGGGACAGCGGTGATGAATCCGGCGACGATTCTATCGTTTATGGTTGCTTTTGCGGCATTTGAAATAGACGGAAATGTAAGTGCGCCGGAAGGGGGCGGTTTGGTTATGGGTATTCTTGCGGGGACGCTTGGATGGTGGCTTGCTTTAAGCGGCATCGTTGCCCTATTCCGGGAGCGGATCACGGATCGGATTTATCAATGGCTGAACAGGATTTTAGGCGGCTTTATGACGATATTCGGAATGGTAATGATGATAAGGAGTGCATGGTCATGGATCACACAAAGGTAAAGACCCCTGTTATTTCAGGAAAAAATATCGTACAGACCTTTGGGCAGACAAAGGTTTTAAATGAGATCAGTATTGAAATTTATGACGGAGATTTTACCGTGGTCATGGGAACTTCAGGTTCCGGCAAATCGACCCTGCTGTACTGCTTAAGCGGAATGGAGCAGGCGGCAGGAGGAACCATTCTCTGTGGAAATCAGGAAATTACGGGGGCGTCGGAAAAGGAGCTGACAAAGCTTCGGGCAGACAAGTTTGGATTCGTCTTCCAGAAGACGCATCTGGTCAGCAATCTGACGCTCTATGAGAATATCGTCATGTCAGGGCTGATTGGCAGCGGGCTTGGCGAAAAAGATGTAAGGAAACGGGCAAAAGAACTGGCAGCCCGGATGAATCTGCAGGATGCGGCGGACAGATTACCCTCGCAGGTGTCCGGAGGAGAGGCACAGCGGGCGGCAGTGGCAAGGGCTGTCATGGGGGATCCGGCTATTTTGTTTGCGGACGAGCCTACCGGGGCGCTTAACAAAGCCAATACAAAGGAAGTATTGAATCTGTTTACGAAACTTCATGAAAAAGGGCAGACGATTCTGCTTGTGACACATGATAAGGAGGCGGCGCTGCGGGGGAACCGTATTCTCTATATTGAGGATGGCAGGGTGGTTTCTGAACTTGCTTTGTCGGAATACGGGAAAGACAAAGACGCACGGGAAAAGAAGCTGACTGCATGGCTGGAAGGGCTGGGTTGGTAAGATGGGAAAATATGAGATGCTGCTTGGGGCCGCCTGGAAACGGCAGAAGTTTTCTGTCTGCGCGATATTCCTTATGATTGCAATTGCCGCTTTGAGTCTGTTTACTGCAATTACATTGTATACAAGCGGAACAGCTTCTGTGGAAGATAAAATGGACCGGCTTGGGTTTGGCGATTTTACGGTATGGGTGAGCGCACAGCCGGAAAGACTGCTTGCGGAGATTGCGCAGACAGCAGATGTGGAAAGCGCCATCCAGCAGGAGATTATTTATGCCGGATATGAAGTAAACGGAAATCATTCTGATAATGAAGGACAGTTGATTGCGGATGACGGTACAATCCCCTATCATTTTATAGACCGAAGCGGAGAGAGTGTGAATCTGTCGGAGATTCCTGTGGGAAATATTTATGTATCCCCAGCGATGGAAAGCATGTTTGACGTGCAGATTGGCGACACGATTCAGTTTAACCTTTCCCGCACAAACGGGAGAAAGGCGTTCACGGTCGCCGGTTATTTTGAAGATGCGTTTATGGGCAGTTCCATGATCGATATGAAAAGCTTTCTTGTAAACAGTGAGGATTATGAGGAAATGCTTCAGATCATGGCGGATGCGGCGGCCATCGATGTACTGGGGCGGAGCGGAGCGATGCTTCATATCTCTAAGAATCCGTCCAGCGGCTTAACTGACACAGAGTTCTATGAGGCGTTGCAGGAGCATACGGAACTTGCAAGATACATGGATTTTACTTACAGAAAAGATTCCATTTTAAGTTATATGCTTTTGTTGCAAAACATTGTAGCAGGATTTTTGATGATATTTTCCATGGTGCTTTTTGTGATCTGTCTGATTATGATCAGGCACAGTCTGACCCTTGTGATCCAGCAGGAAAAGGGCGATATGGCGATTCTTCGGACGATGGGACTTACGGGAAACATCCTGCGCAGTATCTATGTAACACTATATGGAGGAAGCGGTTTTCTTGGCGTGGTTTTGGGCGCTGTTTTCTGCAGGATGGTGGCAGAAAATATTGCAAAAGGAATGGTGACTTCCACCGGAATGCTGGTGGATATCAGGACGCCTGCCGGTCTTCTCTTTGGTGTATTTGTGATTTGTATGCTGGTTTTAATGGCGGCTGTTTTCACGCAGACAGGCAAAATTCTTCATATCGCTCCGATGCAGACGCTACGGGAGACGAAAAGTGCCGCCAGAGTACAGTCCCCTTTTTCCAGACGTTACTTACTGGTTCATATTGCGGTCAGGGAAGTCCTGGCAGACCGGAACAAGTATATTTCGCTCTGCCTGATTGCAATGATCCTTACTGTTTTTCTTTCTGTGATCGGGCATATGGGGGCCTGGCTTGGGCCAAACGGGGAAGGGCTCATGAATTCTTTCAGTGTGGCGGAGCATGATCTGGGGGTACAGCCGTTAAATCAGACAGTACCCATGGATGAAATTGAGCGCGTCATAAACTGGTATTCCCCGGTGGTGGAACAGTATGAGCTTGCCATGCAGAGCGTGACGGTAAACGGGCAGGAATACACGGCAAATGTGCTGGATGATACCAGATGGTTCCATATGTTAAGCGGAAGTGTATGTGATGATGACAGCATTCTCATAACAGATACCGTTGCCCGGGAAATGAATCTGGAAATCGGGGATACAGTCCGGGTGTCGGCAAACGGCAGAATGGGCGAATATGAGGTGTCCGGCATCTATCAGTGTGCCAACGGTATGGGCACCAATATCGGAATGAGCATCGGCGGATATGCCAGAATCGACGATATAACAGGGTATATCTGGTGCAAGCATTACATTTTAGAGAATGGAAGCGTGCGCGATTATGTGTACAACTATCTGGAAGAACATTACAGAGGAATCGACGTCCACACCAACAGCTGGTCGGGACTGAGCGGAATCGTATTCGTTATGCATATGCTGATCGTTTTACTGTATGTTGTGACTGCAGTGATTATTTTGATCACGGTAGCTCTGGTTGCAGGGAAACTTCTCCAGTCGGAAAAGAGCAATATGGCAATTTACAAGAGCCTTGGGCTCCACACGGGAAAACTTCGGATATCGTTTGCGCTGCGTTTCCTGATTGTAGTACTTGGAGGAGCCCTTTTAGGCTTTGTGGCAGCGGGGATTCTGGCGGATCCTTTGATCGGAGTAGTATTTAAGCGTTTTGGAATCGGCGAGTTTGCGGCGGGTTTCAGTATGCTGGGAAATATTGTGCCGCTTGTGGCAATACCACTGTTATTTACCTTGTCTGCATGGTTTTATTCTGCAAGACTGTCATGGGTGAGCATTGTGGAGCTGATCTCAGAGGACGGAGAATAGCAGGATGAGCCAAAAAATGAAAGGAGCAGGAACATGAGCAGGAATAATGAAATTGTACAGAAATTTTTGACGGGTGAGCGTGTACTTTTTCAGGGAGAAAATCTGCGGATTGTGGATACCATTTTTGATGATGGGGAATCCCCTTTGAAGGAGAGCAGAAATATCGAGCTGACGGGCAGTATGTTTAAGTGGAAATATCCGCTGTGGTACAGCAGAGATATTGTATTGATAAACTGCAGTATTTTTGAAATGGGGCGTGCGGG
>CAMWMO010000086.1 GCA_947175305.1 uncultured Lachnospiraceae bacterium | reverse complement strand
ATTCTGTGATTCAGATCCCATAGGCTATTATCTGAGCTGGCGCAGGATCCCCTACCATGCGCTGGAGGACGGGCTCGATTGTATCAGTACCTATGACACGGCCCGCTATGACAACAGGGGACACTTTAAACTGAAGGCGTATCTGGCATCAAAAAATCTGATCTTTATTCAGAATGGCTGGGCGAAATACTGTCTGGATATGGAAGTCAATGATATTTCCGTTCTGCCATACCCTTGCCCGAAATATATCGAGAAGCCAAGGAAGGAATTGACGGAGAACCTTTCCGGAGAGGACAAGGCTCTTTTGGCACGGCTGTTTATTTCGAATATTGAGGAGATCAAAAGCAAACTGGCGGCGGGCAGGGATAAGGTGCTGCTATTGACGGAGCCGCTGTGTGAGCTGGATGTGCGGGAGCGGATATTCCGGGACTGTATCGAACAGTATGGGAAGATAGCAGGGACGGAGTCGGTGATCCTGATCAAGCCCCATCCCAGAGATGTGCTGGATTACGAAGCGGTCTTTCCGGAGCATATCATATTGGATAAGAAATTCCCCATGGAGGTCCTCAATTATATCGAGGGGCTTACCTTCCGCCGGGTGATTTCCGTCTTTACCGTGGTGCATGCCATCCGCTTTGCGGAGGAGATCGTCTATCTGGGGGAAGATTTTATGGATCACTATGAGGATCCCAAGCTGCATCGGCAGAATGAGGAGATCTAGTCCGGCCGGAGAATGGCGTGCGTGGAACAGTCACCGAATTTGCGTGAAATACACACTTGTGGTAAGATATTCCTGTTGTGCGGATAGGAAACGAGAAGGAAACGGATCATGCTTAGAATTTTAAAGAAAATGAATGTTCTGCTGGACGGGAAGCAGAAACGTGCCATGATTGTGCTTATCATTATGATGCTCATCGGCGGTGTGCTGGAGAGTCTGGGTGTTTCCATGCTTGTACCTATCGTGACGGTGGTGATGGATCCGGAGGCGGTGCAGGACAGCGAACTGCTCTCTTCGGTCTATGAGTTGCTCGGAATGCACAGCAATGCGGAATTTGCCATGTTTTTGCTTTTGGCCTTTGTGGGTATGACGGTGATCAAAAACGTTTATCTCTTTTTCCAGCAGAAGGTGCAGCTCCGGTTCGTGTACACGAATCAGTTTGCCACCTCCAGACGGATGATGATCAATTTCATGCAGAGACCTTACGAGTATTACTTGAATGCAGACACGTCTGTAATTCAACGAAATATCACATCCGACGTAAACAATATGTATGGATTGATTCTGAGCTGTCTGCAGCTGTTCAGTGAGTGTATCGTTTTTGTCTGCCTGGTAGTGGCGCTGTTTCTCTATTCGGACGCCATGATGATCGTCACGGTGGCGGCGCTCATGGTGATCCTTCTTCTGGTGATCAAAAAGATCTTGAAACCTATTATGATCAAGGCGGGGCAGGACAACCAGGATTATTACAGCGGTCTGTATAAGTGGATCGAGCAGTCGGTGATGGGCATCAAGGAGATCAAGATCGGCTGCAAGGAAAATTATTTTATCAACGGATATGCCGAATGCGGGGCGGGCTATGTCAACTCCGTACAGAAATATAATCTGTTTAATGCAACGCCAAGACTTTTGATCGAGACCGTGTGTATCGCGGGAATGGTGGGATATTTTGTGCTCTCCATCGGGCAGGGAACACAGGTGAAGGATCTGGTGCCCCAGCTCTCGGCATTGGCGGCGGCAGCCATGCGGCTTCTCCCCAGCGTCAACCGGATCAACAATTACCAGACATCGATCTCCTATTTTGAGCCTTTCTTTATGGGCGTCAGCGATAATCTGCAGGAGGAGATTCACGACGGTAAAGTGACCTATGATGCGGAAGTCTACAGACAGAAGCAGAGTGTCGAGAAACTGCCGTTACAAAAAGAGATCCGGCTGGAGAATATCACCTACAAGTATCCGAACACGGAGAAATGGATCTTTGACAACGCGGATATGCAGATCCCAATCGGTTCCTCGGTGGGTATCGTGGGTACCACGGGAGCGGGAAAGACAACGATCGTGGATATTCTGTTAGGACTTTTGCAGATGGAAAGCGGGCGGATTCTGGCGGACGGTGTGGATGTCAGCGGGCACTACGAAGGGTGGCTTAAAAACATCGGCTATATTCCGCAGACCATCTTTATGCTGGACGATTCTATTCGCAAAAATGTGGCCTTCGGCGTACCGGAGGAGGAGATTGACGAGGAGAAGGTCTGGCGTGCTCTGGAGGAGGCGGCTCTCGATGATTTCGTGAGAAGTCTGCCGGAGGGGATCGAGACCGGGATCGGCGAGCGGGGGATCCGCATATCCGGCGGTCAGAGACAGCGTATCAGTATTGCCAGAGCGCTCTATGAGGATCCGGAGGTGCTCGTGCTTGATGAAGCCACCTCGGCTCTCGACAATGAGACGGAGGCGGCTATCATGGATTCCATCAACAGACTGCATGGCAGAAAGACGCTCGTTATCATTGCGCACAGGCTGCAGACGATCGAAAAATGTGATATGGTCTATCGGGTAGATGCGGGCAAGATTTCACGGGAGAGATGATTAAGGAGAAGAAATGAAAAAATTGTGGGATTTCGGCTGGGGATTGTATAAAAAGCATGAGGAGGGGATCAACTATCTGATCTTCGGGTTCCTTGCCTTTGTTTTGAATTATATTCTGTATTTTCTGTTTGCGGACGCGATGCAGATGCATTATATGGCGGCCACGGTATTGTCCTGGGTGCTCACGGTGGTATTCGCCTACTGGACGAATAGAACCTTTGTATTTAAGAGCCAGAATAAGGATACCGGATCTGTCGTCAAAGAGTTTGTCTCCTTTATCGGTGCGCGGATCGCCACAGAGGTGCTGGAGCTGGTGCTGATGTATGTGATGGTGGATATGCTGTCGATCAACGACAAGATCTCCAAGCTCGTCTGTCAGGTGCTGGTGATCCTGGCAAACTATGTGCTCAGCAAGATCTGGATCTTCAAAAAATCGGACGGCGATGCAGAGGGAAGGGAAAAGCATGGAAACGGGAAGTAAGAGACAGGCTAACTTTGAATTGCTGCGGATCGTGGCGATGCTTATGATCATTTCCCTTCACTATCTGGTGAAGGGCTGGGTTGCTACGCCGTTTCCCTTTGCGGTAAAGGATGATCCGGTCGCCGTTTTTGCATGGCTGATCGAGGCGTTTTGTATTGTGGCGGTAAACTGCTATGTTCTGATCAGCGGATATTTTCTTGTAGAATCTGTGTGGAAGCCGGGGCGGGTGGTGTCCCTGCTTTCTCAGGTTCTTTTTTATTCTCTGCTGGTTCCGGTTTTCCTCCTTCTGACCGGTGTGGTTTCCGGTGGGGATCTTGATATTTATGACTGGATCGGTTTTTTATTTCCTTTTGGGACGGAACATTATTGGTTTGCCACGGCTTATCTTGTCATGTATCTGTTTGCTCCTTTTTTGTCGGCGGGCATAGTGAAGATGAAAAAGAGGGATATTCAGATACTCATGGCATTGCTGCTTACGTTTTTCATGCTTGAGAAGACGATTCTTCCCGTATATCTGGCGACGGATCGGTACGGCTATGATTTTGGGTGGTTTTTGTGTCTGTTTGTGGCGGCGGGCTATATCAGGCTATACGGTATTTCCTGGCTGGAAAAGCAGTCCCATGCGGTGGGCGCTTATGTGCTTTCCGCCCTGCTGATATGGATGCTGGCACTGGCTTCCAATACGCTCGGAAGTGAAATAGAAACGTTTACGCATTATGCGAATATGCTGTACACATATAATCATCTGCTTTGTCTTTCGGGTTCCGTTTCCCTTTTTTATGTGTTTAAGAATATGCGGATCAAGGAGGGGCGTTTCGCTGAAATGGTGAGGAAACTGGCGCCCTATACCTTCGGCGTGTATCTGTTGCATGAGCATATTTTGGTGCGCTATGAGTGGATGAAGTGGCTGGGCGTGGAGAAAGTGGCGAAGAACTTTGTCTTCCTGCCGCATTTGATCGGATGTATTCTGCTCGTATATGTGATCGGCACAGCGGTGGATGTGGTGAGGGCCTGGCTGTTTGGACGGGTGGCGGCTAAATTATCATCAAATCTATAACAAATATATAGAAATGAATCATACCTCATATATAGTCAGGATATTGTTCTGATATGGCAGGTATGAGGGGAGAAAGGAAGCAATTATGTACGAATGTCCAAACTGCGGCGGCAATCTGAAATTTGACATTGCGACGCAGCAACTAACCTGTAGCTATTGTAACACCGGAATGGATCCTTACAGTTATCAGAAAGAAAAGGATGCGGAGGAAAGCACGGAGTACGATGTCACAGTATTCACCTGTCCACAGTGCGGAGCCGGTCTTTTGAGTGAAGATACGACAGCGGCTACTTTTTGTTGTTTCTGCGGTTCTACCGCAATTCTGGACAGCCGTGTCAGCAGAGAACGCCGGCCGGCCCATATCATTCCCTTTTCCAGAACCAAAGAAGACTGCAAGGATTCCTATAAGGCGATGATGCGGCGGGCGATTTTTGCGCCGAAAGAATTGAAGGATGAGCAGTTTATTGAGAAGTTCCGGGGAATCTATATGCCCTACTGGATCTATTCCTTTGAGAAAAAGGGATCTGTGACTTTTAAAGGCAGTGAAGAACGGCAGAAAGGAGACTACCTGATCACACGGCACTATAACATAACGAGTGATGTGGATGCTGCCTATGAAGGAATCGCCTATGATGCGGCGGCATCTTTTTCCGATGAACTGAGCAGTGCGATCGCGCCTTTTGACCTGCGGAAGAAACAGCCTTTTACACCGTCCTATCTAAGCGGATTCTATGCGGACACCGGAGATGTGGACCGGAACGTATATCAGAGTGACGCCCAGGAGCTGGTGCTGTCGAACAGTGTCAGCAGGATGACGGAGGACTTTACCTGCAAGCAGTATCATGTAAAGAGCAGCAAGAACATATACTCGATCAAAAATGCACTTCGTCCCGACTGTACTTCGGCGGAATCGGCGATGCTTCCGGTCTGGTTCCTGTCCTATCGGAAAGGCGACAAGGTAGCCTATGCCGTGGTCAACGGACAGACAGGAAAGGTGGCGGCAGACCTGCCCGTGGACAGGAAAAAGTATGTGATCGGATCTCTGCTGCTGGCTATTCCGATTTTTCTGCTGTTTAATCTCAAATTTACAATAACACCTGCTATAGCATTGCTGTTATCAGCGGTTCTGGCGTTTGTATGTGCCGGGATATCTGTTTCACAGATGCGCCGTATCCGGAAAAAGGAGATGCGGGAGGATGACAAGGGGTATGTGTCAGCGCAGAAAGTGGGCGACGATTGGGTGAATTATGCGCAAACAGGGCAGCGAGTGAAGCGGAAAGCGAAAGCTGATACTGTGCTCTTGCGGGTGACTCTCCTCTTTTTTACGATAATCGCCTTTCAGACGATGGCCAGTATGGTGGGTGTCATGCTGGCCATAAATGGGATTGGTACTTTGTCGCTATGGTATGCTGTTTTTATCATTCTTTTTGTGGGTGCCATTGCAGTGTATCTCAGAAAACGGCTGGGAGATCAGATGAAGGGTATGATACCTGTACTGATAAAACCTGTATTGGCAATCCTGCTGGCTCTGGTGATCCTGATATGGCATCCGGTGTCCGATCTGTATTATTACGGCGGGGCGATCGTTTCCATGGCCGCGGTCATCTGGACGCTAATGGATATCATTGGGCGGTATAATGTGCTGACAATGCGCAAACTGCCGCAATTCAACAGAAGGGGAGGGAATCATTATGCGTAGCAAGATAAGGGCAGCCTTTTCACTGGCGGTGCTGGTCGGTGTAATCTCATGTGGGATGGTCTGCTACGCAGAAGAGGCTTACATAAATGATGAAACGGGATATCGGGTAGTGTTGGAGGATGATGCGCAGCTGCTCTCTGATGAGGAAGAGACGGAACTCATAGCGCAGATGAAGGAGATCACCACATACGGCAACGTAGCTCTTAAGACGATAGATGCCAATGACAGAAGCGCAGAATACTATGCGAGGCAATATTATCAGAGCCGATTCGGCACAGACAGCGGCACATTGCTTTTGATTGATATGGACAATCGTATGCTCTGGATTCACAGTGACGGCGCCGTCTATCGGGTCATCACCACGGCGTATGCCAATACTATTACGGATAATGTATATCGTTATGCATCTTCCGGTGATTATGGAGATTGTGCGATGGAGGCATTCGTGCAGATTCATACACTTCTACGGGGACAGAAGATCGCCCAGCCCATGAAGTATATCAGCAATGGACTACTGGCGGTGATCATTGCGTTGATCTTAAATTACGGTCTGGTGAATTATTATGCCAGATTGAAGAAGCCGGAAAGGAAAACTCTTATGAGAAGTGTGGAAAATCATTTTAACTATACGAGGCCACAGGCGGTCTTTACCCATGAGAGTAAGGTTTATAATCCGGTCAGCTCCGGCAGCGGCAGCAGTGGGAGCAGCAGAGGAGGCAGCGGAGGAAGCAGTGGCGGCGGTGGAGGAAGCCGTAGCGGCGGAGGCGGCGGACACAGTTTCTAGTGTACAGTTATGCAGAAACGGAGGCTGCGTATGGAACGTGTGACGAGATTATACGGGAAATATCGAAACTTCATAGAGAACGTGCTTTTTCCGGTTCTGTTTGTTCTATATCCTCTGGTTGGAATCAATCAGGGTCTGAATGTGGCGGACACTACCTAC
>CAMWMO010000085.1 GCA_947175305.1 uncultured Lachnospiraceae bacterium | reverse complement strand
AAGCCAATTTCCTGATCCTGGACGCGCCCACCAACCATATGGACATTATGTCCAATGAGATTCTTGAGGACGCTCTGTGCGCCTACACCGGCACCGTACTCTACGTCTCCCACGACCGATACTTTATCAACCGGACGGCGGACCGTATTCTGGACCTGAACCGCCATGTGCTGACAAACTATCTGGGCAATTATGATTACTATCTGGAGAAAAAAGACGAGCAGCTTGCAAAAATAGGCGCGGTTTCCGCTTCTTCCCGTTTTGAAGCAGGAAATGCCGGACAGACCGCAGACAACACAGACACTGTCAGCACCGATGCAAAACAGGACTGGAAAGCCATGAAAGAACAACAGGCCGCCCAGAGGAAACGGGAGAACGACCTAAAAAAATGCGAATCTGAAATTGAGACGCTGGAAGCGCGTAACGCCGAGATCGAGACACTTATGGCCTCTCCCGAAATCTGCACTGACGTGGCAAAGCTTCAGGAATTAAGTATAGAAAAAGAAGAAATCGAACAAAAACTGACCGATCTCATAGAAAAATGGGAGCTGCTCTCCGAGTAAGAGGCAGCTCCCATTTTTGCTTATTATGCAAGACTGTCAAAAGTTTCTCTGATCGCCTTAATAAACGCTTCGCAGTCTAATACAGTTACATTCTGAATAGAGGTGATCAGCGACAGACCTTTCGTCATCTTTCCGCCTTCTATTGTCTGGATCACAGCCTTCTCCAGCTTATCCGCAAACTGCACAAGCTCCGAAATTCCATCCAGCTCACCGCGCTTTCTGAGCGCTCCTGTCCATGCATAAATCGTCGCCACAGAGTTGGTGGTTGTCTTCTCTCCCTTTAAATACTGATAATAATGTCTCTGCACGGTTCCGTGTGCCGCCTCATACTCATAGGCTCCGCTCGGCGATACCAGTACGGAAGTCATCATGGCAAGATCACCGAACGCCGAAGATACCATATCGCTCATCACGTCGCCGTCATAATTTTTGCAGGCCCAGATAAATCCGCCTTTCGCTCTCATGACACGGGCCACTGCATCATCGATCAGCGTATAGAAATACTCGATACCCGCCGCCTCAAATTTTTCCTTGTATTCCGCATCGTATATCTCCTGAAAGATATCCTTGAAAGTGTGATCATACTTTTTGGAGATCGTATCCTTGGTGGCAAACCAGAGATCCTGTTTCGTATCCAGCGCGTAATTAAAGCATGTTTTTGCAAAGCTTCTGATAGACGCATCCGTATTATGGATACCCTGCAAAATACCGGGGCCTGTAAATTCATGGATCGTCTCCCTAACCTCCGAACCGTCCGCCGCCGTGAACACCAGCTCCGCTTTTCCTGCGCCGGGCACTTTGATCTCCGTATTCTTATAAACATCTCCATAGGCGTGACGTGCCAGCGTAATAGGCTTTTCCCAATTTCTGACATAAGGTTCGATTCCCTTCACAATGATGGGCTTACGAAACACCGTTCCGTCCAATACTGCACGGATAGTACCGTTAGGGCTTTTCCACATCTCTTTCAGATGATACTCGGTCATTCTTGCGGCATTTGGCGTAATCGTTGCACACTTGACAGCCACCCCGTATTTCTTCGTAGCCTCCGCAGAGTCTATCGTAACCTGATCGTCAGTCTCGTTGCGATGTTCCAGACCAAGATCATAATACTCTGTCTTCAGGTCAATGTACGGCAATAACAGCTCATCTTTGACCATTCTCCAGATAATTCTCGTCATCTCGTCCCCGTCCATCTCCACCAGGGGTGTCGTCATTTTGATTTTTTCCATATATTCCGCCTTTCCTGCCGTTGTCTTATCCAACAGCCTATTTTTCGTTATTGTTTTCGTCAGCGTTCTCCCCGTAAATTTCTTTCAGTCCGTTCTTCACCATATTGTCGTAGGCGTTGATCATATGCTGATTTGCAAGCTTTTCTGCAAGCTCCGCATCACCCGCCTTGATCGCTTCCATGATCTGTCTGTGCTCATCGTTGGAGGCTCGTCCCCTGGTATTGGTGGAAAGGGTCTTCTGTCTCACGCGCAGCACATAGCGGTGAAAATCACGCAGAGTATGTTCTAGGAGCTTGGAATCGCATGCTTCATAGAGAATATCGTGGAAACGGTTGTCCAGCTCCGCCATCTGATCCATATGCCCCTTCTCCTCGTGAAAAGCAGCCAGATAGATATTCTCCTCCATCTCCTCCAGCTGTTCTTTGGAGATCTTCTCCGTCGCCAGACGCGCACACAAGCCCTCAAGCAAAGAGCGGATCATATAGATATCCTTCACATCCTTGGCGGTGATCCCTGTCACATATGCGCCCTTGTTGGGCACGATCCTGATCAGTCCCTCCAGCTCCAACTGCCGAAAAGCCTCTCTGACCGGGGTACGGCTCACGCCAAGCTCTTCCCCGATGGCCACTTCCTTCAGCTCCTCATGCTCCTTGTACTTGCCGTTTAAGATATCCTCCCGCAGCTTCTGAAACACGCGGCCACGCAGAGAATATTTATCATTTGCATCGTACTTATTATCATAATTCGTCATTTCTGCCTCCATATGGTAGCATTTTTACTCCCGTATAATTGTATACAATCCGTTCGCCCATGTCAATAATAACTACACATTTTTTCCAGATCCGGCATGCCCCATCCCTGCTTACTCCACTCCTCTCCCAGATCTCTGGCACTGTAGATCAGCCGCCGCTTCACCTGTTTACCGTTGCTGTCCGGAAACTTCTGTATAAAAAGCGCGGCTGCGCCGGAGACAATAGGCGTCGCCATCGAAGTGCCGCTCTTTTTGATATAGGCGTTCCGATATCCCCCTCTTTTATCTCGATACCAATTCGCATTGCAGGAGACAATGTCTGTGCCGGGCGCTACCAGATCCGGCTTCCGGTAGGGCAGATCATCCCCGCCTCTTCCGGAATAATTCTCGCAAAGATCTTTTCTTGCTCCGAAAAAGCCGTCTTCGTTACAGCCTACAGTGATGACGCTTCGGCTCTCTCCCAACGGCGAAAGCGTCCCCTCTTCCGGCCCGTTATTACCGGCAGCACAGACAACGACCAAGCCCTGATCACAGACCGATTCCAAAAGGTCTGTCAATTCTTTCATTTTCTTTTTCGTACCGCTCTCCCCGATTCCAACAGAGATATTTAACACACGGATCTGATAGCGGAGGCGGTTTTCCAGTACCCAGAGAAGTCCCCTGTACATGGTCTCTATACTGCCTTCCCCCTTTTCATCCAATACCTTTCCCACGCAGAGTCTGCAGGTGGGGGCAATCCCACTGAAACGCCCGCCGGACAGCCTGCCGCTGCCGCCGATACAGCCTGCCACGTGGGTGCCGTGTCCACTGTCATCATACAGAGTCTGTCTGCCATTCACAAAATCACCAAAGGCAATGATTCGGTCTCCAAAATCCGGATGTGCTTTAATTCCGGTGTCCAGCACTGCCACTGTCACCTTCTCCGTCGCGACCTGCCACTGCAACCGATCACTGCATCTCAACTGCTTTTTTACCCTGTCCATCGTATATAAAAAACTCCCGGCTTTTAGATTATTCTATGCCGGGAGTTTTCATATGCGCTTGTTGTTATTTGGTTCTGCGCCTGTCTATCTTGAAAACCGCGCAAGCAGCTTTCTCTTCCATCTGCGCAGACTGGAATTCTGATAAAAAAACATAGCCATCGCCGCAAAAAAGAATCCAGCACCCAAAAAGTATTTGGGATGAATGCTGTGATCGCCGGTATCGGGAGATGCATCCTTTTTGCCCAGAGAGACAAATACTGCCTGACCGTCTCTCACATCAGCCACAGACGGTGCCGAGCCATAATTATAAATACCATAGGCGGAAAAATGCGCCGCCTGGAAAGCTACAGCATCCTGCCCGTCCGCTGATACGATACGGCTGTCAACCTCCTCCAACTGTCCGTCCTCATCCAGACATACCACATGAAGGTTTTCCTGTAATACCCCACTGGGAAGCGGCATGGTGATCTCCACACGCTGTTTGCCAAGGCCGGTGATCGGCACATTCGTCTCCAGATCCGTCATGGTGATCTCATAGGCATGCAGGGAATGGGGAAGCTGATTGCCGTAGATCGATCTATACACATCTCCGATCTTCGCCTTCGCATCCTCATCGTCCTCGATATCGAGCCGATAGCTGCCCTCGTCACCTTCCATCACCGCTGTCACAAGACCGTCCTGGGGAATGGAATAGCTGTTATTGTTCACCTGAATCCCCATCTGCCTGTCTTCAACCGCAGCATCCGAAAGCTCTTCCATCACTTCCGTTTCTGTTCCTTCTTCCGCGTCCTCCGCCGCTTCCGCCGTAATCGCCTCTAAGATATACGGGCTTCCGCTGATCTCCAACGTATCTCCGGCCATCGGACTTTCCACGTTACTTGACAGGATCGTGAGCACACCGCCCGTCTCCCCAGCCGCTCCTTCCGCCGAAGAGCCCTTCTTTTTACAGATAACACCCTTAAACTCACCGCCGGCGGAGGAAAGGCATGTGCCCGTCAGATCCGTAACGCCAGCCGGGATCACAGCGGTACGTGTTCCGGTAAAGACCGGTCCTCTGTAAGTATCCCGATACAGCTTCGTCGCCGTGTTCTCGTAGGAGCGGTCAGGGAGCTGCTCTCCATGAAAGACGATCACACCGTCCTTTATCTTCTCGTTATCAAAAGCACGAAGCCCAATCTGTTCCACGGAAGCCGGAATATTTACCTCCCTGATGGGACAACCGGCAAAGGCGCGGTCACAGATCTTTCTCAATCCATTTCTGGCTTCAAAATACTGCAGATTCTCACAGTCCTCAAAAGCAGCCTCCCCGATCGTCGCCACATTGTCGGGAATCTGCACACTGACAATATTGTTCATACCGCGGAAAGCGCCCGCACCGATGGTCTTTACATTGCCCGGAATGACCACGTTTCCGCCCTCACCCCGATAAGCGAGAAGGATCCCGTCTCCCACGACCAGAAAATCGCCATTCCCCTCTGCCTCGGACCGCCAGTTAGAAAGCCATGCCGTCTTATCAAAGGCCGATACGCCGATCTCCTCCACACTGTTGGGAATGACTACATCAGTCAAATCATCACAGTGATAAAATGCCGCATATCCGATCTCCTCCACACCATCCGGAATCCTGACAGAATTCAGACCCGATCTGGCATAAGCAAATTCACCGATCCGCTTAATACCGCTCGGTATCTCACAGTCCGTCATGTCCTCGTTATAATAAGCCTGCGCCGCTATCGTCTCATGGTTCACCACCGTGTACTTCGGGAAAGAACCGCCCTTCGCATCCTCGGAGCCTGCCAGACCCGGTATCGTATCCAGATCCTCCTCTTCCACTTCCGGTTCACCGCCCAGAGTCTCTCCCGTACTGCCCACATTCACGGTCGCACTGGCATTGTCCACCAGCACATAGACTTCCTGACCGATCACACGGGACTTCGCCTTCACATTAGGATCATACTCCTCTTCTTCCATGGCGTTCATATGGGTCACTTCGTGATAATAATCCACCGGCCCCAGAAGCTGTGCCTCCTCCTCTGCATTATTCTCACTGACAGTTCTGCTATCCACCGGCAGCGGCGCCTCCTCATACTCTGACACATCGATATCATCAAGCACCAGCGTATCGGCAAAGCTCTTCGCGTATGAGCCTTCATCCGCATGAATCTCCAGCTTCGTACAACCGTCAAAGGCCGTAGAATGAATCAAGCTGACAGACGCAGGGATAGTGATATTCCGCAGTCTCACACAGCCCTCGAAAGCCTTCATATCTATATTTTTTACGGAATACGGGATCGTGACCTCCGATAAGTTCTTACAGTTGGAAAAAGCATGGCCGGGAATCTCCCTCACATTGCTGCTAATGCTCACATCCTGTAAATTATAATCTCCCCAGAAAGCGTAGGGTTTGATCGTCTCCACAGAGGAGGGCATCTTATAATCATTCGCTTTCCTGCCTGCCAGCACCTGATAGAGCACATCCCAGCCCTTTTTATTGTAGATTGCGCCGTCATCGCAGACAAAATACGGATTACCGCTGTCAAAATCCACAGAAGAAAGACTGTAATCTCCCGCGAAAGCGCCGTTTCCCAGACTCTTAAGCCCCAGGCCGACAGAAACATTCTTTAAAGAAGGACAGCCTGAAAAAGCCGCGTTCTCAATCACTTCCACAGAATCCGGCACCGTCACACTCTCCAGATAATCACAGCCAGAAAAAGCCCTCGCGCCGATAACCTCCACCGAATCACCTAAGGTGACACGGCGCACATGGTCATTGCCCGCAAAGGCTTCCGCCTCAATCTTTTTTACCTGATTGGAAACAGACACGTCCTCTGCCGTGCCGTTATATTTAATCAATGTAGTTCCATCCATCTGAAAATCAGATGTGGAGGAGGAATCCTCCGCCTCCACATCTGCTACAGGAATCTGTGTCACGACGATCGCTGTCACCAAAAACAGCGTGCCGATCAGCTTTCTTATTGTTTTTCCCATAGGACACCCCCTGGGCTCATAAGTCCCTTACGCTTTTACTGTCGCTTTTGCCGCCACCTTTTTGTCCTTCTTCATGAACAGAATGATGGACAGACAAGCCAAGCCGAGCGATAAGAACCACTTCGGATGAATCGGATCACCGGTCTTAGGCGTCACATCCAGCATGCCCTCTACCAGATTTCCCGTTTCCTCATAAATCGTGTAAGGAGATAAGTGCGTCGCCCGGAAAGGAATACACTGCACACCGTTAATCGTTGTTAAG
>CAMWMO010000084.1 GCA_947175305.1 uncultured Lachnospiraceae bacterium | reverse complement strand
GTCCTTATTGACCGTGACCTTCTGTACTTCCGCCGGCGTATCGCTTAAGGAAAAGAAATCCACGTTGTAGCTTAAGGGCTCGGCCTCCTCACCATCATCCGCTTTCGTCAGCCCCGTGATAGTCACCCTGAACTGAGAGGTCTTGCTATAGCTGATACTGTTGGGACGAAAGATGATACAGTTGGGCATGCCGTAACCACCCGTATTGATCCTGAAGGTGCCCTCCGCTTTCGTACCGGAAAAGGTATAGGTCTTATTACTGGATAGATTCTGTAACGTGACCGTCACCTTTTGAAAATCCGCTTTCCCGTAATCACTTCCCAGACTCACCGTCCAGGGCGTTCCCGATCCGTTCATCAACTCTATGGGCATATTCTGGGCAGGCCATGCCACAAAATCCGTAACGTTGCTGCCGCTCCTGTCAAAGGCATACATGGCGGAATATGCCCCCACGGCGCCGAAGCCGGTCTGCGTCATAGAAGGATTTAATATCCATCTGCGATGACCCATGCTGGCAATGTTGGTGGAATCTCCGTCATACATCCAGCCGTTTAACAGACTCTGCGCTATGTTACCGTAGTTATACGCAATGTTACTGCTGCCGCACCCTTCTTTACCTAACGCATAAAGATCATCCGGAAAGCCTTTCGGCTGTTGCGGCACATGTGACAATACTCCGTTGACGCAGTTTACCAACGCTCCCGCCTGAGCTTTTTCGATATACCCGATATGCCTCTCATCACTGTAATCCAACTCCACATCCGAGGGAATCCCCGCCACATACCGGATAAAGTTCATTAAATTCAGAGCATTTACCAAACTGTCATTTGAGAGTTGCCCTGCCTTGTAAGGATTTTTCGTGGAGGGGTTAGCACTGTAGGTATTTGCCACGCTTAAACTCCAGGGATAATCCTGATACCTTTGAATGATGTCCACCGTGCTGGGTGTCTGCCGCTTTCCACTCTCCCCGCTTCTCGTACCGTCGGCACTGCTGTAGGAATATAATCTGTTTCCTTCCCCATATCCAGTCATCAGCGGCGGCTCTCCCAAGGCTGGCTCTCCCGCAAAATCAAGCTCCTCCAAGGAATCCTCTTCCTCCTGCTTCGGATCATTCTCCGAAACGGTATCCGGGGCATCCTCCCCTTCCAAGGCAGAATCTGTCTCTTCCTCTTCTGTCCCGCCGGATGTTTCTTTCTCCTCGGTGTCAGACGGTTCTCCCCCATCCGGTTCTTCCGTCTCACCGTTTTCTTCGCTCTCTCCGGTTTCTTCTTTTTCCGGAATCTGTGTCTCTCCGGATTCGGTCTTCTCCTCCTCAGGCGTGCCGGTCTCCTCCGACTCTGTCTCAGCCTTCTCCTCAGACGCATTATCTTCTTCCGTACTCGCGGTCTGCTCCTGTCCCATAACAGGCTCCGTCGCATAGACAGTTCCCAAGGTTCCCTCTATCCACAATACAGCCGCCAGCAGTGCTGGCAGCACTCTCTTAAAATTTCCCTTATATCTCTTCTTTTGCATTCCTCTTCCTCTTCCCCCTGTTCTTTCCCATCACCAGATCATAGCTCTCTGCGATCATACGCTCTATATCCTCGTCAGGAATCGTCCCGTCCAGGATCACCGTATTCCAGTGTTCTTTATTCTGATGATATCCCGGAAGCACCGCCTCGTAGGTCTGCCGCCAGAAATCCCGCCAGACCGGATCTACCTTAATATTGATCCGCATCCTGCCTTCATATTCATAGGTCCACAAAAAAGCTTTTCTATTTTTGCGACACCGCACTAGCACCCAGTTGGCATCATGGAAAGGCATGTCCTGATACACATCGGGAAATGTCATGCCGCAGCGCAATGCCTCTTCTCTTGTTGTCATAGTTTTACCCCAATTTACATTATTGTGTATAGTATACCATAAAATAAATCGCAAAGTGTGAAACATTTATGAAAGAAACAATCAAAATATGCTATACTGATACTACCTGGAAATAGAAATGCAGCGCTTCGGGATCATAAACATCACCGCATCTGCAGCCTCGGAGAACTGCCACCAAAGAAAGGGATATGCTTATGGAGAAAAGTGCAGAAATCAGAAAACTGTGTCAGGAGAAGGAGATCCGCATGATCGACTTCAAAATGACCGACATCGACGGACGTTGGCGTCACATCACGATACCGGTGGAGCGGTTCGATGAGAATGTCTTCGTCTACGGGATCGGCTTCGACGGTTCCAATTACGGGTACGCTCCCATCGAGAAGAGCGATATGGTATTCCTGCCCGATCCGGACACCGCCTATGTGGATCCTTTCGCGGAGGTGCCCACACTGACCATGTGCGGCAACGTCTGTGTCATCGGGAAGGGTGAGAACACGCCCTTTGACCAGTATCCGAAAAATGTTACCCTCCGCGCTATGGACTATATGAAAAAGACCGGCATCGCGGATAACATGGTGATCGGACCGGAGTTTGAATTTTATCTGTTCGACTCCGCGCGCTACGAGGTTTCTCCCAGACAGTGCGCCTACCAGATCGACACCAGACAAGCCAATTGGAACTGCAGTCTGGACAATCCCGGCAACAACGGCTACGAGGTGACCCACGGCGGCTACCATATTGCCGCGCCTCAGGATGTGGGTTATGACCTGAGAAGTCGTATGTGTACGGAAATAGAAAACTGGGGCGTAAAAGTAAAATACCACCACCACGAGGTGGGCGGCCCCGGCCAGATGGAGATCGAGGTAGAATTAGCGGATATGCCCGCTATGGCCGACAACACCATGATCATCAAATACATTATCAAAAACATGGCAGCCAGAGAAGGCAAGACAGCAACGTTCCTGCCCAAACCCATTTATAAAGAGGCGGGGAGCGGCCTGCATGTACATATGCTTCTCACCAAGGACGGGAAGCCCGTCTTCTACGATGAGAACGGCTACTCCGGCTTAAGCCAGACCGCCCACTACTTTATTGGCGGCCTGCTGTCTCACATCGCGTCGCTGTGCGCCTTCACCAATCCCTCCACCAACTCCTTCAAGCGTCTGGTGCCCGGGTACGAAGCACCCGTGACCATCGGCTATGCCACCTCCAACCGAAGCGCCGTGATCCGGATTCCCGCCTACGCGAAATCCCCGGAGACCAAGCGTTTCGAGCTGAGAAATCCCGACGCTACCGCCAATCCCTACTACGCTTATGCGGCTATCCTGATGGCGGGCTTAGACGGCATTGAGAAGAAGATCGATCCTGCCGCAAACGGCTGGGGCCCTTATGATTTCAATCTTTACACGCTCTCTGCCGAGGAACAGAAGAAGATCAAAGGACTTCCCAAATCCCTGGATGAGGCACTGGACGCGCTGGAAAAGGATCACGATTATCTGACCAAGGACGGCGTATTCCCCGAACGTCTCATCGACGTGTGGATCGCGCGCAAACGTGCCGAAGCAAAGCAGGCCGGGGAGATTCCCACACCGGCGGAATTTATGATGTATTACGATCTTTAATCAATCGAGTGTCCGCGCACTCGATCACGAGAATGTTGCGCATAAAAGCCAAAAGCTCTACCGCTATGGTAGAGTTTTTGGCTTTTTGTCAAAATTTCTGATTGCCCGGGCGAAGTTGCCATGGAGCATAACGCTCATCTTTTGCACGATCTCCTCGTAGTCCTCCTTCATCTCATTCCCGATCCAGTCCAGCATGATGCCCACAAATCCATATTTATAAAAGTCCGCAATGAATGCCTTATCTCCCTCCGCCAGATTGATTCCCCGGCATTTTTCCTCCACCACATCCTTTAACAGATCATAGGTGAACTTATAAAGATATCCCTCGATCCTTTCTCTGCCGATACCCCGGTATACCTTTAAGATAAAAGGCTTATTCTCCAGAACGACCTCAAAGATCTGACGCATGCCCTCCTGCCAGGTATCATAGGTCTTTTTATCCTGCAGTGCCTTTTTCATATCCTCCACACAGACCCACTCCACCAGATCATAGATATCCTTAAAATGATAATAGAAGGCCATCCTGCTGATGCCGCAGTCCGTCGCGAGGTCATTGATCGTTATCTTCTCCAGCTTCTTTGTCATAAGCTGTTTTTTTAGGGATTCCGCAAGCGCCGTCTTCGTCGTGTTTGTGTTTGGCATACTTATCTCCTCTGTTACAATTAAGAGTTCTCTTCTTTTGCCCATCCGTAAGCATATTTCACGGCTTTCTTCCATCCCCGGATACGGCTTTCCCTGTCCGTCTCCGCAATGGCAGGGTTAAAGCAGTCATCGTCTGTGCCGTTTTTCATGACCTCTTCCCTGTTCTTCCAATAGCCCACCGCCAGACCCGCCAGATAGGCTGCACCCATAGCGGTGGTCTCCACACACCTGGGACGGAGGACAGGCACATTTACGATATCCGCCTGAGTCTGCATCAGAAAATCATTGGCGCTGGCGCCGCCGTCCACCTTCAGGGAGGTGATCTTCATTTTGGAGTCCGCCTCCATCGCCGTCAGCACATCATTCACCTGATAAGCCAGAGACTCCAGGGTAGCGCGGATAATATGGTACTTGTTCACGCCCCGCGTGATCCCCACAATGGTTCCTCTCGCATACTGATCCCAATAGGGCGCGCCAAGCCCTGTAAAGGCAGGCACCACATAGCATCCGTTGGTATCCGAAACCTTTTTCGCCATATATTCAGAATCCGCCGCAGAATCAATGATCCGCAGCTCATCCCGCAGCCACTGTATCGCCGCACCCGCCACAAAGATCGATCCCTCCAGGGCATAGGACACCTTCCCGTCAATCCCCCAGGCGATCGTTGTCACCAGCCCATTTTCGGAAAATACCGGTTCCTCTCCTGTATTCATCAGTAAAAAGCATCCCGTTCCATAAGTATTCTTGACTTCCCCCGCCGCAAAACAAGTCTGTCCGAACAAAGCCGCCTGCTGATCCCCCGCTGCGCCCGCGATGGGAATCGGCCCGCCCAGGAAAGAAGAATCCGCCTCCCCGTAAATGCAGCTGGAGGACTTCACCTCAGGAAGCATACTTCTGGGGATATCCAGCTCGGCAAGGATATCCTCATCCCACTCCAGCGTATTGATGTTGAACAGCATGGTACGTGAGGCATTGGAATAGTCCGTCACATGCACTGCCCCCTTCGTCAGCTTCCAGATCAGCCAGGTCTCCACCGTGCCAAAGAGCAGCTCCCCCTTTTCGGCCCTCTCTCTGGCTCCCGGCACATGATCTAAGATCCATTTGATCTTTGTTGCTGAAAAGTAAGCGTCGATCACCAGCCCTGTCTTTTTCCGAAAAGCATCCGTGAGTCCCTTTTCTTTCAGGGTGTCACAGTAGGCGGCGGTTCTTCTGCACTGCCAGACGATCGCATGGTATACCGGCTCTCCCGTATGCCTGTCCCATACAATAGCGGTCTCCCGCTGATTGGTAATGCCGATGGCGGCAATGTCCTTCGCAGTCGCCCCGATCTTGTTCATGGCCTCCACCGCCACGCCCAGCTGGCTTGCCCATATCTCATCGGCATCGTGCTCCACCCATCCCGGCTGTGGAAAATACTGGGTAAATTCTCTCTGTGCCACACTGCACATCGTTCCCTCTTTGTTGAACAGAATGCATCTGTTGCTGGTGGTTCCCGCATCCAGTGCCATGATATACTTTGCCATGCATGTATCCTCCTGGTCTCAAGTTAGTGTTTTCCCTTTGTTATCGACACCACACTCTCCACATGCTCCGTAAACGGAAACATATCCACCGGCGTCATCTCCGTCACACGGTAAGCGCTCTTCCCGGTCAAATATTTCAGATCTCTTGCCAGAGTCTCCGGATTACAGGAGATATAGACTACCCGCTTTGGTTCCATGCGAAGCAGCGCATCCAAGAATTCCTCCGTACTGCCGCTTCTGGGGGGATCCATAAATACCACATCCACCTTCTCCCCCGCATCCACCATCTGGGTCAGGAATCTGCCCGCATCGTTCTGATAAAAGTCTACATTTTTGATATGATTGCTCTTCGCGTTGGTAACGGCATCGCGCACTGCGTTTTTATTCAATTCCACGCCGATGATCTTCTTAGCCTTTTCCGCCGCCGTCAGGGATATGGTGCCGATGCCGCAATAAGCGTCCACCACTGTCTCCTTTCCGGTCAGACCAGCATACTCGACAGCCTTTTGGTAAAGTGTCTCTGTCTGCACGGCGTTCACCTGATAAAAGGACTTTGCGGATATCTTAAACCGCTTGCCACAGAGCACATCCTCGATATAGCCTTTGCCGTAAATGACCTGCTCCTTCTCTCCCAGCACCATGCTTGTCTTTTTATTATTCACATTAATCAAAATCGTAGTGATCTCCGGGTGTAGTTTACATAACTCATTCACAAAATTCTTTTTGGAGGGAAGAATGGGCGAGCCCAGAACCAACACCACCATGATCTCCCCCGTGGCATGCCCAACCCGAATCAGCACATGCCGCAGCAGCCCATAGCCGCTGTCCTCATCAAACGCCTTATACTTAAAGGATTTTGCAAGTTCACGAACAGACCGGATAATCTCTCCCGCTTTCCGGTCCTCCAACAGACATTCCTCAACCGACACGACCCGGTGGCTCTTCTCCTGGTAGATGCCTGACACAATGCCCCTGCCCTTCTGGAAGGCAAAAACCGCGTGCACCTTATTCCGGTAGTTCGCAGGCTCCTCCATACCAATGATGGGTCTCACTTTCCCAAAGCCTTTCAACAAGGCTTCCGCCTGTCTCTGCTTCCTTTTCAACTGTTCCGCATAGGGTATATCGATATACTGGCAGCCG
>CAMWMO010000083.1 GCA_947175305.1 uncultured Lachnospiraceae bacterium | reverse complement strand
CCACAAAGGCCACCTGAGCACCCACCCGGTCAAACAAAATCAGCTTGGCAAAATTACAGAGAGCCAGGGCCAATCCGCAGAGAACAGCCGTACGGATTTCCTTCCAGACCACGGTAAACCAATCAGAAAATTCTATCTCATCCAGAGAGATACCGCGGATGATGATGGCGGAAGCCTGGCCTCCCGCGTTTCCGCCGGTATCCATAAGCATAGGGATAAAGGCCGTCAGCACCACATACTGACTCAGTGCGTCCTCAAAAGAGGTGATGATACGCCCCGTAAAGGTGGCGGAGATCATCAACAGCAAAAGCCAGGGAATCCGTTTCTTAAACGCATCGAACACTGTCATTTTCAGATAGGGCTTATCGGAAGGCATCAACGCTGCCATCTTCTCAATATCCTCTGTGGTCTCCTCCTCCAGAATATCCACCACATCATCCACAGTGATGATACCTACCAGTCTGTCCTCATTATCCACCACCGGCATCGCCGTGAACTCATATTTCTTAAACTGTCTGGCAACCTCCTCCTGATCCATCAGAGTATGGAGGGAAACCACACTTTTGTGCATGATATCTCCGATCACCGCATTGGGCGCGCTGAGCAGCAGGTAGCGCAGAGCCACGGTACCCACCAGCGTCCGCTTGTTATCCAGCACATAACAGATATTGATGGTCTCGCTGTCCACTCCCACCTTGCGGATCCGTTCTATGGCTTGAGACACCGTCTGGTGTTCCTTCAGGTCCACATACTCCACCGTCATGATGCTGCCCGCAGAATCCTCCGGATAACGCATCAGATGGTTGATGGCTTTCCTCGTATCCGCACTGGTATTGGCGATCAGACGCTTGACCACGTTGGCAGGCATCTCCTCCATCAGCTCCTTGGCGTCATCGGACATCATATTGTCAATAATGCGTCCCGCGTCCTTATCGGACAGGGAGGTAATGACTGACTGCTGCTGGTCGATCTCCAGACAAGAAAAAACGTCCGCTGCCTTATCCTTGGGCAGGATGCGGAAGATCTTGATCACCTCTTCCTCCTCCATCTCCTCCAGATAATCGGCGATATCCGCATCGTTCAGTTCTTTTATGATCTGTCTTAACCGGGTATACTGTCCTTTCCCGAGAAGCTCTCTGATCTCCTCCACGCCGAAGTCCGCATAATCCTCATAGGACACCGTATTTACCGTCTCCTCATTCATCTTGTCCTTTTCCTTGTTCTCACCCATGATCCGCCGCCTCTGTACTTTTATAATAGAAGGGATCTGAGACGCTCACCTGCGCGCCGCCTGCAGTCGCCTCTGTGATCTCCTTGATCAATCTCTCTTTTTCCTCGAAAGGTACCTGAAATTCCAAGGATACCTGCTCCTCATAGACCGCATCCCCGATTGGGATCCCCTGTTTACCCAAAAGATACTGTATCTTCCCAATCCCGTTATAGTCCGTTTTGACCGTGAAAGTATGTCCGTAACGCATAACAGCCACATGGCTGGCCGCAAGACCCGCCTGAGCCGCCTGTGTATAAGCGCGCACCAGACCTCCCGTTCCTAAAAGCGTACCGCCAAAATACCGGGTCACCACCAGTGTCAGAAAACGGATCCCGGATCCTGTCAGCACCTCCAGAATCGGCCTGCCCGCTGTACCGGAGGGCTCCCCGTCATCGGAAAAACGCATGGTCTGCCCCTGCTCTCCCAAAATATAGGCATAGCAGTTATGGCGGGCATCCCAATACCGCTTCTTCACCGTCTCAATGAAAGCCATCGCTTCCTCTTCTGTATAGGCAGCCGCCACACTGGCGATAAACCGGGACTTCTTCTCCACAATTTCCCCCTGTCCGCCATACTCTATGATCTTATACGGGTCAAATTTACGATCTGCATCCATACTCTTTTCCTCTGCCCCAGTATATCATAAAATTAGTGCCACAGCAAAAAACATTCCGAAAGAATTACCCGCCAAAGAATAAATGCGCGCAGAAACGCAAACAATTCTTAAGAAAGCATAAGATTGACTGTATTGTCATTTGAGATTATAATAAGAAAATCGAGGAGGCATTACACATGAATTATGGTAAAAGGGGCGTCCGCAAGAAACAGCAGACGCTTAATGCTTTAGGTAAAAAATGGAGCAGAAAGATAGCCTTTACCTTCGTACAGGTATTTCTGGTTGCCATCATCGGCGCTGCCATCATCGGCACCAGCGCAGGAATCGGCGCTTTTAAGGGGGTGCTGGCGACAGCTCCGGATATCGGCAACATCGATGTAACACCCACCGGCTTTTCCACCTTTGTGTACGATATCGAGGGCAATCAGATCCAGAAGCTGGTTTCCACGGATTCCAACCGTATTCCGGTCACCATCGACATGGTGCCTCAGGATCTGAAGGACGCTTTCGTGGCTATCGAGGATTCCCGCTTCTACGACCATAACGGCATTGATATCAAGGGCATCATCCGTGCGGGCGTGGTGGGCATCCAGAACCGGCATTTCTCCGAGGGCGCCAGCACTATCACACAGCAGCTCCTCAAAAACAACGTCTTTACAGACTGGACTTCTGAGGACTCTCTGGCGGATAAGTTCAAGAGAAAATTTCAGGAACAGTATCTGGCATTAGAGCTGGAAAAGGTCATGGATAAGGACACCATCCTGATCAATTATATGAATACCATCAATCTGGGACAGAATACCCTCGGCGTGGAAGCGGCTTCCCGGCGTTATTTTGACAAGCACGTAAATGAGCTTACCCTGTCCGAGTGCGCAGTCATTGCGGGAATCACACAGAACCCTTCCCGCTTCAATCCCATCACACATCCGGAGAAAAATGCGGAACGCCGTGAGAAGGTTCTTGGCGACATGAAAGACCAGGGCTATATCTCCGAGGAGGAGTACCAGGCGGCTCTGGTCGACGATGTGTACTCCCGCATTCAGATCGCAGATTCCGAAAATGAAGACACTGCCGTCAATACATATTTCGTGGATGCGGTGGTGGACGATGTGATGGCGGATCTGATCGATGCAGGCTACAATGAGACGCAGGCATTTACCCTGCTCTACAGCGGCGGCCTGAAGGTCTATTCCACTCTGGATCCTAAAATTCAGGCAATCTGCGATAATGCTTTTGCGGATGAAAGCAACTTCCCTGCAAACGTCAAATGGTACTTAAATTATGAACTGACCATCGAACGGGCAAACGGAGACCGGGAGAACGTCAGCACAGAGATGTTCCGCAAATACTGGAGGGAAAACCGATCCAACTCTTACAACCTGATCTACGCTTCTCAGGAAGAGGCATATCAGGATATTGAAGCTTACAAGGATGCTGTGATGAATGCCGGCGATGAGGTCTATGGGGAAAACATCCATCTGACCCCACAGCCCCAGGTTTCTCTGGTGGTGGAGGATCAGTCTACCGGTCATATCGTAGCCATGGTGGGCGGCCGCGGCGCCAAGACCGCCAGCCGTACCCTGAACCGTGCCACCGATGCTACCAGACAGCCAGGTTCCACCTTCAAGGTAGTATCTACCTATGCACCGGCCTTAGACAGCGCCGGCCTCACCCTCGCCACTGTCATGAACGACGCTCCCTTTAACTACGCTACGGGCCGACCGGTGGCAAACTGGTATGGAGAGCAGTACCGCGGACTTTCCTCTCTGCGGGACGGTATCCGGGACTCTATGAATATCGTGGCAGTCAAGACTTTGACGCAGATCACTCCCCAGCTTGGATTCGATTATCTGAGAAACTTCGGCTTTACGACTCTGGTGGAGCGCGAGGAGATCAACGGTGAGATCTTCTCGGATATCCAGCAGACCACCGCTCTCGGCGGCCTCACATACGGCGTTACCAACGAAGAATTAAATGCAGCCTATGCGTGTATCGCAAACGGCGGCACCTATATTAAGCCCAAGCTCTATACTAAAGTTTTAGACCATGACGGCAACATCATCCTGGATAATACCATGCCCAATTCCAAGCAGGTTATCAAGGAAACCACCGCCTTTCTTCTGACTGACGCCATGGTGGATGTGGTCACCAGCGGCACAGGCGGTTCCGTTAATTTCGGCAATATGGCCATCGCCGGAAAGACAGGTACGACCTCAGACTATAACGATGTTTGGTTCGCAGGCTATACTCCCTACTACACAGCGACTACCTGGGCCGGCTTCGACAACAACGTCAAGCTGACCGGTGAGGAAAAGAATCTGGCGAAAAAATTGTGGCGTGTTGTCATGTCAGAAATTCACACAGAGCTGCCAAGCGAATCCTTCAGCGTTCCCTCCGGCATCGTGACAGCCACGGTCTGTTCCCGGTCCGGAAAATCTCCGATTGCAGGGCTCTGTGACGGAACACTGCGCACGGAATATTTCACGGAAGACACCATACCTTCAGAAACCTGTGATGTGCACTATGCAGGACAGATCTGCCAGTACAGCACACTTCCGGCCTGCGAGTTCTGTCCCTTCAAGGTAGAGGGCGTGGTGGAATTGACGCCGATCGAGGATGTGTCTTTACAGAGCGGTTCCTCCACCATGACAGAAGAAGTGGTAAACGAGGATGGCTCCGTCAGCGAGGTGCCGATAGCTGCTCGGCAGTCTAATATGTGCCCTCATAACGAGACCTTCTTTGCAGCGCCTAACTATGAAGAAGTGATCAACGCCCAGCGCGGGGAGATCGCTCAGCGCCACGCAGAAGCGGCACAGGCAGCTGCGGCGGCGGCAGCGGCAGCCGAACAACCGCAGCCCGAGCAGCCCCAGCCCGAACAGCAATAGAATAACACAAAAAGGACTGCCAATCCGGCAGTCCTTTTTTATGGCGATCTTCTCAGATCCCCTTGACTTCTTTGATCTTTTGTTCCAGTTCCTCGATTCCGCTGTTCGCATTGGCTATCGCCCTGCAGAATTCCTCGTACTCCGCTCCTGGCTCCTGTCTGCAGCTCTCATAGTACCGCTTGCCGATCTCGATATAATTTTTCCGTATCACATCCTCACAGGTACTGATCTGTCTTTTCAGACTCGCGATCTCCGCAAGATCCTTCGCTTTTCCTGAAACCTCTTTGCCCTTTGTACTGAGGGTATCGCCCAGCTTATCTAAAAATTCCATATACTCATTCTCCTTTCCATAGCCGCTTCGGGGCTGCCTTTTTATTATTTTATCACAACTGCAACGCGTGCACCAGTTGCGCCGCAATGTGCTCCGCTAAAATCTGATAGCCTGCTTCGTTGGGATGTACGCCATCCGGCATATAATTCGTCACGATATCCACGTCATGGGAATCCAGAATGTTGGAGTTATACAGATCAATGACCGTAAATCCGTATTCTTCGGACAACTCCAGCATCACATTCACCAGCCTCCCCTGAGGCAGCAGATAGTCTCGTTCCCGCATCAGATAGTCCTGCAGAATATTGGGAAGCGGCGTGATAAAATAGATCTCTGCATCAGGATAGTTCTCCCGCAGTCCCCGCATCAATTCATCCAGATCACCGCAAAGGGTCCAGGGGGTTCTCTCCTCCAGCGTGCCAAGCTCACTCTCAGAAAGACAGAAACCATCGTTAGTGCCTCCCATCACGAGTATAATATCCGTATCCGACGGGATCTCCTCGTAACGCTCCACAAAGGCATCCGCCCAATACCGCCCGATGGAAGAACCGCCAATTCCCAGATTATACACTTCCTCCGCACCCAAAAGCTCTTTCAGTATGGATGGATAAGAGCAGTCAGGATAATTCTCCTGCTCTTCCAGGTTCGCCGCCGCTGTGATACTGTCTCCCAGGCAGGCGATCTTTTTCCCGGAAAAGTCCGGATGACTCTGTTCCAGATAAAGTTTATCCTCACGATTTACAAGCAGGGTCTCCTCCAGAGAGCTTCGGATCTGCCTGCGCTCCTCTAAGGTATTGCCCGATATCGTGCTGTTACCAGACACTGTCGTGTTCTCCGACCAGCTTGCATTGCCCGACACCGTTGTGTTCTCTGACCAGCTTGCATTGCCCGACACCGTTGTGTTCTCTGACCAGCTTGCATTGCCCGACACCGTCGTGTTCTCCGACCGGCTCCCATTGCCCGACACTGTCGTGTTTCCTGACCAGCTCTCATTCCCCGACACTGTCGTATTCTCCGACCAGCTTGTATTTCCCGACAGGCTCTCCCTCTCTTCATCAAACATGGCCGCCACAGGAACCGCTTCCTCCGCCACCGCGGATTCGGTCTGTATTTCTTCCAGGAACTGCACCAGCTTCTCCCGATCCTGAGAAAGCACCTGGATTTCCTGCCGCATTTCCTGCACTCGGTCGTTGGCTTCCTGATTTCTCGATAAAATTCTTTCCTGCTCCCTCTGCGTAACAAAAGTGTCATAGGAGCGCAGTCCTATCGCCGCCAGAAGCACCGCCAATAGCGATAGGATGACCACCGCTAATATCTCATTTATCCTTCTCATTGCAATCTCTGTCTTACGATCTCATATGCCAGAACGCCCGCTGCCACTGAGGCATTCAGGGAATCAATATCACCCCGCATGGGAATCTGCGCGCACATATCGCACCGATCCTTTACCAGACGGCTCACGCCGCTTCCCTCCGCACCGATCACCAGCCCGATCGGCCCTTTCAAATCCAGCTCATACATGGTCGTACCGTCCATATCCGCACACACAAACCAGAGCCCTTCCTTTTTCAGTTCCTCGATGGTCTGCCCCAGATTGGTGACCTTCGCCACCGGTGTGTAATTTAACGCGCCCGCCGAGGCCTTCGCCACAGTTGCCGTCAATCCCACAGCCCGGTTCTTCGGAATGATTACGCCATGAGCGCCGGCCTGATTGGCCGTGCGGATGATCGCCCCCAGATTGTGA
>CAMWMO010000082.1 GCA_947175305.1 uncultured Lachnospiraceae bacterium | reverse complement strand
GCGCGCCGATGGGATTGAAATACCGAAGCAGGATCACATTCCACTCAGGATCCGCTTTCTGGATATCCATCAGGATCTGCTCCAGCATGGATTTGGTCCAGCCGTAAGGGTTCGTGCACTGTCCCTTGGGGCACTCCTCCGTGATCGGGATCATGGCAGGATCACCGTACACCGTAGCAGAAGAAGAGAAGATAATATTCTTTACATTATGTTTTCTCATCACATCCACCAGCGTGAGTGTACCTGCAATATTGTTCTCATAATACTCCCAGGGCTTCTGTACGGATTCGCCCACCGCCTTCAGTCCTGCGAAATGAATACAGGAATCGATCTGCTCTTTCGCAAATACCTGTTCCAGAGCCTCTCTGTCCAAAATATCCGCCTTGTAAAATTTCACCAGCTTCCCTGTTATCTTCTCCACTCTGTCGAGGGATTTCTCGCTGGAATTTGCCAGATTATCGACTACCACCACATCGTAGCCCGCATTCTGCAGCTCCACCACCGTGTGGGAACCGATATACCCTGCACCGCCTGTCACTAAAATTGCCATAATTAACCCCGCCTTTCTCTTCCCAGACTATATTTATGTTCTTTAGATGATATCAGTCTACAACGTTTCCGCCGTACTTTTCAATGCGGGAATGTTATATAAACATGTTTAAATGTTAAATCACAATACAATCCCGTTCTCCTTGCAAAGTTCACGCGCACTCTCCACCGAATCGATCCCGGTCTTGTTTTTGATGGGCGCAAACTCCCTGTTCCTGACCACCTCATAGGGCAGGCAGGAATCCAGCTCATGAATCATATCCAACACCAGCTGCTCAAACTTATAACCGTTGGGCTCCTCCGGCTTGACCGGCTCCCCCTGCTCATTCAGATAAGGGATCTTCTTTTCCACCACATGAAGCGGCAGCTTTCTCGCCACGATCTCCTCTAAGTCCTTCACCCGGAAAAGATAATTCAAGATCACACCGAAATGATATGCCGGAGCGCCCTTCTCATTCTTTGCATCCATCAATTCCTGCGTCATATCATAATACTCCACGATGGAAGGTCTGCCGTCCTCTAAGCACATCGCGCCCACCTTTTCATCCGGCGCATTCTTCGCAACCACCTTCGCGCCCACCGCACTGTCTGTGGCAATGGTCGCTCCCACAAAGCACGGGTCCGCGATGCGCTGCAGTACATTGTCCACAGCGAACACATTCAGCCATTCCACACCCGCCTTGCGCATCTGATCCGCCACGCCCCACTTTACCATGGACAAAAACCAACCGCCGTTGCCGTTGGGGGATGTGGACATCTTGTTTTTCTCCTCCATATAAACCTTGCCGTTATAGTCCGACGCAGGCGCCATATCCTGCATGAAAAAGGTTACATAGTCCGCATTGTAACCGAAGTAATCTTTCTCCTCAAAAAAAGTGACAGTCGTGTCATGATTCTTGTCACTGGTCATCACATAAAGAGGAATCCAGGCCTCCGCCTGATGCACCACATCCAGCAGATTTTCAACCAGACGCTGGAAGATAAAAACATCCTTTGTCAGCCCGATATTATAGACGCCCTTGGGCGCATCTGAGCCAAGTCTCGTACCCATGCCGCCCGCCAGGAGCACCGCTCCTACCTTGCCGGCTTTGATGGCCTCCAGACCGATTTTCGTGTACTCCTCTTTTTTCTCCTCAATCTCCGCAAGCTCCATCACCCCGATGGGTTCGATCTTCCCCCGCGGGTTCAGGGTTTCCTTCTTTTCACAGAGAGCGAGCACCGAAAAATCTGTCTGCTCGATCTGGGTAAGCAACGTCTCCTGCTCCTCTTTGCTCAGCTCCTCGTAGTATTTCAGCACGTGAAGCTGTCCGTATTCTTCCAGTTTTTTATATGCCTCCTGATAGTTCATCGCACCCTCCTCAGTCATATTTTTAAAAACCTAACCGCATATACTTAAATATTATTTTAGCATGAGACGATTTACCCTGCAATTCTTTCTCAAATCAGTTTACATTATGGCATTTCGTGATATACTTATACGAAGCTGAAATAGAAAGACGAGGAGATTTTATTTATGAAAAAGAAGAACCGTTTACCCATCCTGCCGGCCGCCGCACTGCTCGTAGTTTTCCTCAGTGCCTGTGCCGCGGCGGACACTCCTCCCTCCGGGACGGCCACGCCGGACGCTTCCCAGTCCGGCACAGATGAAAATGTGAAGGATACTGCGGAGAAGACAGATGAAAATGACACAAATGTCACAGATGAAAACATATCGGGAACCTCCAACAGCGCTGACCGCATTCAGGTCACGATCCAGAAAACCCACGAGGAGTTCAAAGCCGACGACGGCACGATACTCCTCACCAACGATACGGAGATGCCCGTGGTAACCATCCAGGGGGCGGAGGATATCGCCGCCAGGATCAATCAGGATATCGAAGAGTATTATGCCGCTTTTTCAGACGATGACGACGAAGTCCTCGAGTGGGCCAGATCCGATTACGAAGGCCGCCAAGGCACCGATGAAGAAGCATGGTTTAACGGATATACCCAGGATGTGACCGTGAGCGTAACCCGTATGGACGATCAGGTGCTCACCTACAAGCTGACCGCAGGGGCCTACACCGGCGGAGCCCATGGCAATTACAGTTCTGTGGCCAAAAACTATGATATGGCGACCGGGGAACTGATCCGCTTCGAGGATCTGGCGGATGATATCTCCCGCTTCCACGCCGCCGCTCTGGATTATGTGGTGAATCTGGCGGAAACACCCTCCTATAAGGAGAGACTTTTTGAGCCTACCAAGGCGGATCTGGACAGCGCCCTGTTTCAGACGGGGAGCTGGGTCTTCACCGGAAGCGGCATACGTTTTTTCAGTGATCCCTATGCTCTGGGCCCCTACTCCTCCGGCGAGATCGGTTTTACCCTTCCCTACGAAAAGGCTTATGAGATCGGCTTAAAGGATGCCTACCGCTACACGGGAAATTTCATGGAGGAGCACTACTACACATCCCAATATGATGCAAATATGGAAAATATTGCGCTAGATGGAGAGCCGGAATACTACTTTGATCTGAACGGAGACGGTACGGAGGAAGGCATCGCTTTTTACGGGTATGTCTACGACGCCGGGAGCGAGGACGGTAAGATTTCCCTCTATATAGACGGTACGGACTGGGGAGACGTGGTTCATGCCCAGATAGATCCTGCCAATGGTTACCTTGATGAGACCTATCTTCTCTATGACGAGGCCCCCTCGGATGATCTGACAGAGATTGCCGTCCTGTTCACGGAATTTTACGACGACGGCTCCGATTCCGGTATCACGGGCCGCCATTACTACACTTACCTGTTCCAATACACGCCGGAAAAAGAATTGAAATTTACCAAGCGGCTCGATGGCTATATCACGAACCCGCTCCCGCCAGATACGCCTTGACCGCCGCTGTGATCCGGTGCGCCTCCTCCGGCGTACAGAACAGTCTGGCCGAAGCCTCTATGGCGATATCGGTGATCTCATCACCTTTTAGATTGAACTCTACAGCAGGGGGAGACATTTTCATCTCTCCCTCTTTTATTTCATTGATCAACTCATTCAAGCTGCGAAAATGCGCCATCAACGCGCCAAACTCCTGTATGCGGTCGATGGTACTGCTGCCGTAAGTCTGCTTTTCCAATTCACACACAGCAATTACCTGCATGGATAGTTTTAACTCTCCTGTTATGTCAGAGGCTTCCATCAACACATCGGGACGCTTCTCCAACCATGCCAGCAGATAGGATTTGGCGCCGGGGATATCCTTCTTGGCAAAAAGAGTCGCCAGATGCTCCTTGATCTCCGCCGTCTCCCGTTTCTCATCGGTCATGCCCACCTTGCACTCATAGACCTTCAGCCCCTTTACCTTTGCCCAGACATACAAAAGAAATTCCGAAATAAAGCCATAGACACGTTTGTGATAGGCGTCATATCCGGAAGCGTCGATCTGCGCCTCCGCCTTCTCAAAAATACCGAAAAGCCACTCGCAGTATTCGTCAAAGAGCTCTTTTTTACAAACCATCATGTTGCCGAAGTAAGTGCCCTTGCCGTGCACCAGCTGCATGAAAGTCTCGTAATAGTCCGGATAAAACTGCCGGATCACTTCCCCCGTGACCTCCAGATCATGGATATTGTAATCGCTGGCGTAACCCTCGTAGTAAGAATAATTCAGCTTTAGCAGTTTTGAGGCGATCAGATCATATTCCTCCAGAATCGTCTCATATTCCTTCTGCGTCAGGATCCGCCCCTCCTCCGTACAGAAATAGCGGCGGTAATGGCAGATTCCCACAGGCTCAGAAGTCTTTATGTTCTTCCAGACCCAGTATACGCCCGTCAGTTCTCCGTAATAGCAGTTTTTCTCCGAAATACTGACACCCGTGTCATCTCCTATATAACCCAGATTCGCGGCTCCTGCCCGCCCCACCTGCAGGGGGACATAGATCGGATCCTTCGGAGCCGGAAACGCTTTATGGGTCATCGTAAAAATCGTCACACTCATCGCATTCTCCTTTTCGGAGCCATCACGCGCTCTCCCGCTGTCTGTTCAAGATATCCGCTGTGATCTTACGCACATAGAAAAAGGCCGGAATCAAAAAGATATCCGCAAAGATCCACGCCAACGGATTGGCAAAGCGCACCGCGCTGAATCCAAAATGAGGCACCAGCATAAAGCCTGCGATCCCTCTGGCAAGCATCTCGAAGGCACCGGCAAAAACCGCCAGCTTGCTGTATCCCATTCCCTGAATCAGGAAGCGGACAATATTTACAAGCGCCAGCGGAAAATAAAACAGCGCATTCACACGCAAAAAGGAACTCGCATTGGCTATGATCTGTGCCTCTCCCGCATCCAAAAACAGCAGAAGAAGATTCTTTCCAAACAGATACACAACTGCCATGGCAATCAGTGAATACAGTAATCCCAGCAGACTGCATGCCTTCAAGCCTCTGTCGACCCGCTCCAGATCACCCGCACCCACATTCTGCCCACCGTAGGTAGCCATAGTGGAGCCCAGGGCGTCAAAGGGACACACCAACAGCATACTCACCTTGGCGCCGGCAGTCACCGCCGCTACCGCATTGGAATCAATACTGTTCACCGAGCTTTGCAGGATCACACTGCCGATCGCCGTGATAGAATACTGCAGGCCCATGGGAATCCCCATGTTACAGAGTTTCTCCACATAATCCCTTCTCCATTTCCACTCATCTCTGGTCAGCTTGAGGATAGTGAATTTTTTCCGCATATAAAGGAGACAGGCAATTCCCGCGATCGCCTGCGATACCACAGTAGCCACCGCCGCCCCCTCCACGCCCATGGAGAGCACCACAATACAAAAAACGTCAAGAAAAATATTTAAAATAGCTGCCAGCACCAAAAAGACCACCGGCGTTCTGCTATCCCCCAGCGAGCGCAGAATGGCCGCCGTCATATTATAGAGAAACACCACCGGAATTCCCAAAAAGATAACGATAATATAGCTATAGGAGCCATCAATGATATTCTCCGGCGTCCGCATGACCTGTAGGATCTGACGGCAAAGAAGAGACACTATTACCGTGATGACCACTGCAAAGAGCACGGATAGCCACACACTGTTGGCTACAAATCTTCTGAGCGCCTCCTCATGCTTCGCCCCAAACGCCTGGGCGATGGGGATGGCGAAACCGCTGCAGACACCCATACAGAAACCGATGATCAGAAAGTTTACCGATCCGGTGGCTCCCACCGACGCCAGAGCATCCACTCCCAGATACTGTCCTACGATGATCGCATCCACCATGCTGTAAAATTGCTGAAAAATCAACCCGAATAAAAGGGGCACGGCAAATCCCAGGATCAGCTTCATGGGACTGCCCTTTGTCATATCTTTTTCCATAATATTACTCCTCTAATATTTTTCCCCTAATATCACTACTATGACAGATGACAGAATCTTATATGTTTAATCTTTCTACTTTATAAGCGCCTCCGCCAGCTGACGTAGCTGCGCTTCCGACTCCCCGTTCAGCGTAGACTTGATCGTCACCACAGGCTCTAAAACGGTAATCTCCTTCATGCTCTCCAGCGCCTCTTTCATAATCTTACCGGCCATCGGCGCCCAGCTTCCGTTCTCCACAAGGCCTACCGTGCGTTTCTGATAACTTTTCGATTTCAGATGTGCCAGGAAACTCTCCATGCAGGGGAACACGCCCGCATCGTAGGTTGCAGCCGCCAGCACCATCCTGTCATAGCGGAAAGCATCCTCGATCACCTCCGCCATATCCTCTCTGGCCAGGTCGGAAACCACCACCTTCGGTGCGCCCAGTTCACACAGCATTTCCGCCAGTTTTTCTGCCGCCGCCTTCGTATTGCCGTGGATGGACGCATAAGCGATCAGAATACCCGCATCCTCCGGCGTATAGCTGCTCCAGGTCTGGTATTTATCGATATAGTAGCTTAAGTTCTCTTTCAGGATCGGTCCGTGAAGCGGACAGATCATCCGGATATCCAGCGCCGCCGCCTTCTTTAAGAGCGCCTGCACCTGCATGCCGTATTTTCCCACAATGTTAAAGTAATACCGTCTCGCCTCACAGGCCCAGTCCTCCTCGGTATCCAGCGCGCCGAATTTACCGAAACCGTCTGCGGAGAAAAGAATCTTTTCCGTCTTTTCATAAGTGACCATGACCTCCGGCCAGTGCACCATGGGCGCCATGACGAAAGTGAGCGTGTGCGCACCGAGAGAAAGCTCATCTCCCTCCTTCACTGCAATGCAGCGATCCTGCAGATCCATATCAAAAAACTGAGGCAGCATGCTCTGGGCTTTGGCCGTCAGCACGATCTGCGCCGCAGGGTATTTCTCTGC
>CAMWMO010000081.1 GCA_947175305.1 uncultured Lachnospiraceae bacterium | reverse complement strand
TACATAGACACTCCCCAGAAAAATGGGAGAGCAGAAACTCTCCCATAAACTCATCACCCGGTCACTTTTATTTTACCGTTGAGTCAGAACCGTCACTCAACTCATCGCTCTGTCACTTTTATTTTACTGTCCTGTCAGAACAGTCACAGGACTCATGATGTGATGAAGAAATCAAGTAGATTTCTTATTTATAATATATCCAATCATCAGGGAAAGTGCAACACAAATAAAATGAAATTTCTATAAAATAATAAGATTTTCTTAGAGAAACTTTAGAGGAACCTCTGCTAAGATATAACACGAAAAAGCTGGTCGGCTAAATGACAGAAAGGATGAAGACAGATGATAAGAACAAAACTATACCACAAAGGGAGAGTTTTTGCAGTAGCAGTCATGCTGTTGCTGGCATTGGGAATGACAGGATGCGGAAAAGATACAGGGGTATCAGAGCAGTCGGAGGAGATTACAGCAGAAGCGGATAAGGCAGGTGGCGCAGAGGAGAAAAAGCTGCCTGAGACACCGGAAAAGGAGAATGTTGGGGAGAAAAATTCGGAGGCAGATCGAAAGGAACAGGACAAACCGAAGGAAGAAAAAGAGGAGGAAGAAGTCCCGAATGAGGACGAGAAGGGTGAGCAGAAAGGATTGGAAACGGAGAACCAGCCGCAGGCAGGCACGGCGGAACTGACCGGCAGCGTGCACAGTGTGGGCGTAGACAGCTTTGTGGTCAGTCAAACCACCACAGAGCATCACGCGGATTATGATATTGAAGTGGGCGTGGCACCCGGTGCATCAGGAGAGGTGCTGGTCACCGTGTATGTGACCGATGCTGCCGTCTATCAGTATCGGACAGTCAAAAACAGCGGTATTAATCCGGAGGATGTCACGAGCCGGGAGGGAAGCTACGGAGATTTACAGGAGGGACTTTCGGTCATTTTAAGGGGCCATTGGGAAAAGGATTCCTTTTATGCGGACAATCTGGTGATGATGAAGTTTACATAATTCTGATTACGCACTTTTTCTTAAAAATGCCATAATAAAATCTTCATTTTTTTTAGAGAGAATTTAGAGGGACGGTTGATATCATTTTCCCATAGTTAACGGCATGCCCTTTACTATGACGACAGAAGAGGAAAGAAAGGATGGCAGCAGGATGAAAAACAGAAAATTGATAGCAACAGTCGGTGTGATGTTAAGTCTGGGAATGATGATGGCAGGATGCGCGGGGATGGATGAGAAGCCGCAGACGGAGGTAAGAGAGATGTCCATGGAGGATGTCAATGAAGCAAATGACACAGAGCCGGACGCGGGTGAGACAGATGAGACGAAAGATGCAGAGCCGGACGCGGACGAGGTCAATGAAACAGAAGAGACAGAAATGGAGGCCGGCAAGACAGAAGAGGTGAAACAGGATACGTCGGAGACAGACGAAACAGATGGCGTACAGACCATGAAGCCATCGCAGGGGACAGAACATCTCGGCGGGAAAGTACAGAGCCCGCAGGCGGATGGCATGATTCTGGCCCAGACCACGCTCGTGGATGAAGAAGGAATGGTTACACTGTTGGAGGTGAAGGACGCGAAAAAAATACCGGTGATATTTACGGCGGACACAAAAGCGGAGCATTGGATCATTCAGGGAGGCGGCGCCGGTATCGATATGAAGGAAGCTTCTCTCTCGGATCTGGAAGAGAATATGGGTGTGGAGCTGGAAGGCTATTTTGAGGGCGAAACTTTCGTGGCGACAAGGGTAATCATCGAGGAATACGTGTAGGCTTAGAGATTCTTTAGAGAAAGCTTTGATAAAATGGAAAGGGTGCGAGAATATGAATCGATATTTGTTTGATGATAACAGAAAAATAGCAGGGGCGCTGGCAGTTTTAGCTGCCCTTATGGTGGCGGCCGGACTGCTCGGCGGCTGTGGCGGAAACGGGCAGACAAATGCGCCGGGGATGCAAGGGACGACTTCCGGAGAAACGGATGCCTCGAACGCAGGGGAAGGAACAGAAGGCGGGGAGAATGGCGGATCGGAAGGAGAGGGCGAAGCGACGGCCATGGGGCGGTACGTGGAATCCGTCATAGATCTCTCAGAGTATGTGACGAGGGACTACGGCGTGACGCAGCTTTCCGACGGAAGCTTTCTGGTTCTGGACGAGAAGGCGGGACAGATCATTTCCACGGATGAGGGTAAGACCTGGCAGACGAAGGATATTCCCGGAATCTCCGATATGACAGCTTTTACAAAGGACAATTATATCTTTCAGATGCGGGCAGGTCTGGACGGCACGATTTATGTGCTGTCCTCTCCGAATACGAACGGTACGGGAGAATTTCACACCGGACTGGTGATCGGAAAGCCGGACGGTTCCTCTCAGGTAATCGAGGAAATCGAGATACCTGAAGGAGACAGTTTTGTGGCGGATATCTGGGTCTCCCCGGATAACAGGCTGTTTGTGAAGCTGCTGGGAGCCAGCGGTCTATACGAGCTGAATCCGGAGGACGGCTCCATGACGAAATATCTGACGATGGAATATCTTCCCGATCTGGTGCAGTTTCAAGACGATTACATGATACTTATGACGGCCCATGAGGGAGTCACCTTCTACGATATGAAGGAAGAGAAGATCGTGACCGATGATGTGCTCCAAAAATTTATGGAGGAAAATTATCTGGGTGAATATTATGCGGACGAATCTTTTACGGTCTATGTGGTCCCGGGGGAGGAGGAAGTCGTGTATGTGGCGGGAAAAGGCGGTGTGTACCGTCATGTGATCGGCGGCAGTGCGATGGAACAGATCATCGACGGGGCGCTCTCCAGCTTCAGCAACCCTGCCATGAATCTCAGAGGTATGATCCGGCTTCCCCAGGATGAGTTTCTGGTACTCTTTTCGGGCGGTCAGCTGATCTGCTATACATATGATCCTAATGTGCCTACAGTGCCGGAAGATCTGGTGACAGTATACTCGCTGGAGGAGTGGGATGCGGTACGGCAGGCAATCGCGCAGTATCAGACAGAACATCCGGATACTTTTGTGAGATACGAGGTGGCGCTTAGCGGTACGGATGGAAATTCCAGAGAGGATGCCATCAAGAAACTGAACACAGAGCTGATGGCGGGCAAGGGACCGGATGTGATCATACTGGATGAGCTTCCCGTAAAATCCTATCAGGAAAAAGGGATTCTCATGGATTTAAAGCCGCATATAGACGGGCTGACAGGAGACGCTGCATTGCTTCCAAACATGGTGGACGCCTTCACGGAAAACGGAAGTGTTTATATGATGCCTGTATCCTTCACTCTTCCCATGGTGGGCGGCAGACAGGAGGACGTGGAAGGTATCACGGATTATGCGTCTTTAGCGGACACGGTGGAAAGACTTCGGGAGGAAAATCCCGGCACGGGAATCTGCGATTTCTTTTCAGGGGAGGCAACAACGCGCTGGTTTTTGCCGGTGGCGGCCACGGCCTTTGTTGAGGAGTCGGGAAATCTGAATGAGGAGTTGTTAAGGGACTATCTGGCTGACACACGCAGACTCTATGAGGCGGCGAATGAAGGGCTGGCTGATTATCTGAAAGAACAGTACAGAGATCAGGAAACCTACTATAAAAAGAGCGCTTCCGAGAGAAGCTACTATTACCACCATCTGGGTGCCGTGGGCAACATAGCTTCCGATTTTCTGATGGGGGATGCTATTTTTGCAGCGGGTATGCTGTATAACACTTACGGCTATCAGCAGGCCATGTCCATAAGCCGTGTGGAGGAGTTTTCGGACGTAAGGTTCAAATCCTTTGACGGGATGAGCGAGGGTGTCTTTGCTCCCTCCATGCTGGTGGGATTGAACGCCTCTTCCGCACACCAACAGGAAGCGGAGCAGTTCTTTGACGTGATCATGGGAACGCAGGTGCAGAGTCTTCTCTACGATGGCTTTATGACCAATCAGACGGCGCTAAAAGAGCAGCTTTCTCCCCAGTGGAAGGTAATGCAAAACGGCGGTATGGATGTGGATTACGGCGAGGTGTCAAGCAGTATCGGCGGAAGCTTCGGTGACGGCAGAGAATTTCATATGGATATCTATATGCCGACAAAGGAAGAATATCAGGCTCTGTATGACCTTTGCTGTAAAGTACATACGCCCTATGTGGCGGATCCCGTGGTGGAGGAAGCGGTGATCGAAATCGGTGGGCAGTATCTGGACGGGTATCTGTCTCTTGACGAGGCGGTGCGGAAAATTATGACAAAGATCGAAATTTATACGGCAGAATAGAATTTTAAGGAAAAATGTCGAAAACTATATTATTATAGGAGAGTTTAAAAATGAGCAGATCAAAGAAGTGGCTGGCAGCGTGTCTTGCAGGTGTGATGGCCGTATCCCTTATGGGATGCGGCGGCCCTGTGGGGAAGGACGGACAGGGTACGGAAGCGGACAGCGAGGGTGTGACAGGAGACGGGGATACGGCTATGGGACGGTACATGGAATCCTCCCAGACACTGGATATCGGCAGGGTGACGGACGTGGTGAAGCTGACAGACGGGCGGCTGGAGCTTTTGGAAGACGGGGCGGAGGGACGTTATATTTCCTCGGACGGAGGCATAACCTGGGAGGCGGATATCCTGCCCTTCTGGTACGATCTGGTGATGGAATCCTATGTAGTCGATATGAAGGGCGCCCCTGACGGGAGTGTGGCTGTCCTGGGCAGGAGATATGGTACGCCCGTCGGCGATTGGGAGCTGGCGGAGGATGACACGGACAGCGAGGAGGCAGAGAGTGTGTGCGAACTGCTTCTCTTTTCTCCGGCGGGAGAAGAGAAGCGATTTTCCCTGCCGGACCCGGAGGGTTACACGCTTAGCAATCTGTGCTTCTCGGAGGACGGAGAGCGGCTATTTCTGAGCACGAGAGACGAGGAGATATATGAGATCGACAAGGAAACAGGAGAAAAGAGGCTGTTGATGCAGATTGATATCAGACCCGACGTATTCTGTGTGTGGGAACAGTATCTGGCGGCCAAAAGCGAACAGGACGGCATTTTTTTGTATGATCTGGATACCGGTGAGAAAATCGAGGACGAGGTACTTTCTGATTTTGTGGCGCAGAATTATAAAAGAGACGATAATGTTTTTTCTTCTACCTACACCATTTTTCCGGCGGAGGATGGCAGTATCTATCTGGCCGGGGCGAAGGGACTGCACCGTCATGTGATCGGCGGCGCCGTGATGGAACAGGTGATCAACGGCGGACTCTGCGGCTTAAGCGATCCCAGCAACCCCGTGTCTGTCATGATGCGGACCGCAAACGACGGATTTATGGCGGCCTATTCAGAAGGAAAGATATCTTCCTTTACCTACGACCCCGATATACCATCCACACCTTCACAGACTCTTGTAGCTTACAGCCTGACGGAAAGCGACATACTCAGACAGGCAATCACGCGCTACCAGGAGGCCAATCCCGACGTCTATGTGGAATATCGGGTGGGTCTTTCCGAGGAAGGCGGCGCCACGAAGGAGGATGCCATCAAAAAATTGAACACGGAAATCATGGCGGGCAAGGGACCTGATTTACTGGTTCTGGACGGCCTGCCAATAGATTCTTACAAAGAGAAGGGCGTGCTTTCAGACATAAGCCCTTATCTGGCCAAGCTGGAAACAGAGGAGCCGCTCCTACCGAATATCAAGGAGAGCTTTACAGAGGGCGGAAAGATTACTATGATACCGGCGGCAGTCACCCTGTCCATGTATTACGCGGAGCAGGAAAATATGACGGGTGTGTCGGATCTCTCCGCGCTGGCGGATCTATTTGAGAAACTGCGGAAGGACCATCCCGGGGAGGAGCTGATGGAATTGTACAGCAAGGATATGCTGTTTGACGCAGTCTTTCCCGTATCCGCGCCAAACTGGATCTCGGCTTCGGGAGAGCCGGATATGGAGAAAATTTCCGGGGATCTGGAACAGATGAAGCGCATTTATGACGCTTGCATGGAAGGGCTGCCGGATCGGGTTCTGTTGAAATACAAAGGTTATATGGAGAATATCGCAAGCAGCGATAAAGCTTCTGCCTACAATGATCTGGGAGGCGGCGGTGTGCAGATCGCGGGCGGCAATGTACAGGTGAGTATGGGCGCTTTGACAAACGGATATAATTACGGGCTTCTGCAGTCGGTGAAGCGTATGGAAGGGAAGGAGGACAATCGGTTGGCACAGATTCCCGGCAGCGCTGCGGATGCCTTTACACCGGTTGCTCTGATGGGCATTAACGCTGCTTCCCAAAAGTCTGACCTGGCAGGAGACTTTATGCAGATGATCCTCTCGAAGGAGATGCAGTCCATGATCTATCCTATTGGTTTTCCAATCAACGAGGAAGGACTAGAACGCTATCTGGAGAGTCTGGGAGGGCAGGTGCCGGAGTCGCTGCGCAAGCCGGGTGAACCATATGGTTCGTATGGACTTAGTGGGGATGACGGGATTATTATCGTGAATATGTATGTGCCGACCAAAGAGGAGGCAGAGGAATTATGCGATACTCTGAAAATGGTGCGTACACCTTATCTGCGGCAAGAGGCTTTGGAGGATGCGGTGCGTGAGATGGCGGAGGTTTATTTTGACGGCATATGCAGTTTGGAGGAGATGATGGATGGCATACGTGAGAAGAGCGCGATTATTATGGCGGAATAAGAAAAGACTTCCCTTTCTGCTTTTTCTGCTGCCGAGCTTGTCCGGGGTGACATTGTTTGTGCTGCTTCCCTTCTCAGATGTGGTCAAACGGTCTTTTCAGACGGCGGTGACGAGTCAGTTTGTTGGATTCCGGAATTATAAGACTATTTTTGCGAATCAGGCTTTTCAGCTGGCGGTGAAAAACACATTGCGGTTTACGCTTGTATGTATTCCGTTATTAGTTGTGATCGGCCTTATGA
>CAMWMO010000080.1 GCA_947175305.1 uncultured Lachnospiraceae bacterium | reverse complement strand
TGTCGAAAAAAGTGATAAAACGCAATTTTTTCCATAAAAAATACAAAAAAATAAAGACTTTTTTGCAAAAGTGTTTTAATATGATATCATAAGTTTCGTTATGATATTTTTTGTCGACTAAAAATGTGAGGAATTTCTATGAGGGCAGCGATCTATCCGGGAAGTTTTGATCCGGTGACTTATGGTCATTTGGATATCATCAGACGTGCCGCTGAGATTTTTGATGAACTTACAGTGAGTGTGTTGAACAATAAAACAAAGACTCCATTGTTTTCTGTGGAAGAACGTGTTAAAATGTTAGAGGAAGCGACCAAAGATCTGCCCAATGTGACAGTGGATTCTTTCAGCGGTCTGTTGATCGACTATGCCGCATCAAAAGATATTCATGTGGCGATCCGAGGCTTGCGGGCGATCACGGATTTCGAGTACGAATTACAGATCGCACAGACTAATCGCAAATTTTCCGACGGAAAACTGGATACCGTGTTTTTGACTACCAGTCTCGAATACGCATACTTAAGTTCTACCACGGTCAAGGAAATCGCCAGCTTCAATGGCGATATTTCAGAATGTGTGCCTGATTTTGTGGGACGGATGATCTATGAAAAATTTGGATATAAGAGGTAGGGGCAAGCATGAGCAGTAGAATTGAACAACTGATTGATGAGATTGAGGATTACATTGACGGCTGCAAGTTTCAGCCTTTATCTAAAACCAATATCCTTGTGAATAAAGAGGAGATCGATGAACTCCTGCGGGAACTTCGCATGAAGACACCGGATGAGATCAAGCGCTACCAGAAGATCATCTCTAATAAAGAGGCCATTTTAAACGATGCCCGGACCAAGGCGGAGGCTTTGATCAAGGATGCTACAGTGCAGACTACAGAGCTGATCAATGAGCATGAGATCATGCAGCAGGCTTATGCCCAGGCCAATGAGGTGGTTCGTATGGCCACCACGCAGGCACAGGAGATTCTCAACAATGCCACGATGGAGGCAAACAGCGTCAAGACATCTGCCATGCAGTATCTCGATGAGATGCTTGCCAATCTGGAAAATGCCATGACGGCTACGCTTGCGGCATCTACGGAGCATTACGAGAGCTTTTTTAACACAATAAGCGGTTATAACGAGATCGTGAAAGCGAACCGCGCGGAGCTTCGCCCGGTGGAGGTAGAAAAAATGTTGAAGGAAGCCGAGGGCGAAGGAGAGGCGGCGCAGGGTCCGGGACTGGATCTGATGTAGCCGTTGCAGACTCGGCAGTCTGTGTCCAAAAAATTACTGCTTAATTAGGAGCCGGTTTCCCAGGAAGCCGGCTTATTCTTTCTCTTGGAAATTGCCCAGTGTAGAAATCCAAATCGAGTGCGCGGGCATTCGATTTTAGAAAGTAGGAGTACTATGAAAGACAGGAGGCAGAACAGCCTGTACAATAAAATATTGTTTTTTGTCCTTGGCCCTCTGTTTTTTTGTCTGTGTTTTTTGATTCCGGATGCGCTGCATGTGTATGCTGATCTGACCTCTGGTGACGACGTAACTTGGGAGGTAACGCCTCAGCCGGAAGGTGTGTCGGACGATCCGGAACAGCCGGCAGAACAACAGCCCATCGTCATTGTGATAGATCCCGGCCACGGCGGCGAGGAAGAGGGCGGTATGTACGATTCCTTTGTGGAGAAGGATATGACCTTGATCACGGCACAGGTCATGAAGGCGGAACTGGAAAAATATGAAAATGTGAAAGTATATCTCACCAGAACAGGGGACACGAAGCTTTCTCTGGAGGATCGGGTGGCCTATGCCAAAAGCGTGGATGCCGATTTCCTATTCTGTCTCCACTACAATCTCTCTGCGGATCACAACACTTTGTTCGGGGCAGAGTGCTGGGTATCCGCTTTTGATCGATATTATAGTGAAGGCACCTCCTTCGCATCCATAGAGATGGAGGCGCTTGAGGATCTGGGCTTATATTCCCGGGGAATCAAGACCAGACTCAATAAAGACGGCATTGACTATTACGGCATCATACGGCACGCCAGAGAGCAGGATCTTACCTGTGTACTCATTGAGCACTGCCATATGGATCACGCCAACGACCGCCCCTTTTGTGAGGGCAGGGAACAGTGGGAGACCTTTGGTCGGTTGGATGCGGAATCCGCCGCCAGATATTTTCGTCTGAAATCGGATGCTCTGGGCGTAGATTACAGTGATTACCGGGTGCCGGAGGTTGCCATTCCAACAGGGGTCATGCGGCCTGATAGCACGGAACCGGATATCTGCATGATCGAAGTAAAAAAGCAGGAGATGGAGACCGGTGCGGTCACCATAGAACTCTCCGCCGTAGATTATGACAGCGGCATGCTTTATTATGATTACAGCTACGACGGGGGAGAAACCTTTTTTCCCAGACTAGCATGGGGAGATAAATCTGTTGATACCATCAACTTCACCATGCAGGTGCCGCCCCATATTGTACCGAAGATCGTAGTACGGGGATATAACGGCTATGATCTCTATACCGAGAGCAATCTGATCTCGCTTCCTTCTATGGATTACAAGACGGAGGAGGAGCTGGCGGAAGAACTTGCCAGAACGGAGGAGCTGGCGGCTTTGGCAAAGGCGGAGGAGGAAGCTAAAAGAAAAGAGCTGGAAGCTTCTTCTGCCCAGAAAAACTATGTAGAAATTCGCAGAAATCCGGAATCAGAGAAGGAGAAACTGCCCTCTATCAGCCATTTTCTGACTGTCAGCCTGGGCTGTGCTTTTCTGGTGATCGGTATGGCTCTCTCTGTGGTTCTCATTTTGCGAAGCGGAAGAAAACGCCGCAGAAGACGCCGACGGTAGGCTTATTGCCTATTAAAACTTTTATCTCTCAGAAAGGGCGAATCAGAAGATAGCACAGCGCCGTCAGCCCGGTCTGTGTAAGCTTATGAAACAGATATGCACGGATAGAAAGATCGGTATGCCGGATCATGCTGTAAGTCTGGGCGATACAGGAAAAACCGCCGAAGGGCAGCAAGACAAGCACGGCATAGGGATACAGATGACCATACTGGTCAATTCCGCTTGTAATCTCCAAAAGCAGCTGGTAACAAGCTAACAGTTCTGTAGGCAGATGACGAAAGGGTACAAACATAATATTCAGCAGATTAAAAAACACCATGTAGCCGCCAAGCTTACCGATGCCGACAAGACCGGATTGGATGGCAGTGTCTATGGCAGTGAGCAGACCATTTGCCTGCGCAGCGTTTTTAGGCATCTCCTGTTTCCCTGTCATCAATGGAGCGGACCGTGGAAACAGCCGCATGACCAGAACGCCGTATAACAGCGGCACCCCGTACATGATAACAAAAGCAATAAAAGGCTTCTCAATAGAAAGTGTGGGCACAACGTAGCTTAGAAAGTAGATTGGCCCAATGTTATTACAAAAGGCGAGCAGAAGGTTTCCTTCCTCTCGGGACAGCTTTCCCTGCTCCCGCAGCTGTCCGACGATCCGGGCACCCATAGGAAAGCCGCATAAAAATCCCATAAACAGCGTGTAGGAGCCGTTCGGCGAGATGCGATAGATGCTATGTAAGAGGGGATGCAGCAATTTCACGAATCTCTCCGTCAGATTCATGGCAATAAGGATCCCGGAAAGGATCATAAAGGGCAGGAGGGTGGGGATCATCTTCTGAAACCAGAGCTGCAGGCCGGTGGCTGCATATTGCAAAGACAGTGCCGGATAGCGCAAAAGCAGCGCGATCAGATAAATTCCAAGAGCAGTATACAGGATTTCCCGAAAATGCTCATACCAGACAGTGATTTTTAGATACCAACGAGACATAAGCACTCCTTGTCAGATATTTCGCTACATATATATTCTGAAAAAGTGCGGTCCCATGACAGGAAACAGAAAGAAAAAGCAGAAAGGTACAAGAGATAAGATGATAAAAGCAATACTCTTTGATATGGACGGGTCTCTGATCGATTCCATGTGGATCTGGAGAGCCATCGACATAGAATATCTGGGACGTTTTTACATACCGCTGCCGGAGCAGTTACAACAGTGTATCGAGGGCATGAGTTTTTCGGAGACGGCGGAGTATTTTAAAGAGCGTTTTAGTCTGCCTGACAGCGTGGAACAGATCAAGGCGGACTGGACCGACATGGCGCGGGATAAATACGCCCATGAGGTACCCCTGAAGGCGGGAGCATCGACACTCATACAATACTGCAGGACTCATGGCATCAAGATGGGGATCGCCACCAGCAATTCCAGAGAATTGGCGGAGACCGTGTTAAAGGCACATGGAATCGATGCTTATTTTGACTGTATTTTGACAAATAGTGAGGTGGAAAAGGGCAAGCCGGCACCGGACATCTATCTGGCTGTGGCAAAGGCTCTGCAGATCGATCCTGTGGACTGCATGGTGGTAGAGGATATCGTGCCCGGCATACAGGCAGGGCTTGCGGCAGGAATGCAGACATGTGCCATCTACGATCAATATTCCCTCTATCAGGATGAGGAAAAACGGCGGATCGCCGACTATTATATTCAGGATTTTACAGAATTTATGGATTTACATTTGCTCTGAGACACAAGGAGGCAGCATGGGCTTTTTACCGATAAGTAAAGAGGATATGGAAAAACAGGGCAGAGAGCAGCTTGATTTTGTCTATGTGATCGGGGATGCCTATGTAGATCATCCCTCCTTCGGCCATGCCATCATCAGCCGGGTGCTGGAATCCCACGGCTACAGCGTTGGCATCATTTCCCAGCCGGATTGGAAGCAGGAGAGCAGTATCACCGTTCTGGGCAGGCCCCGTCTGGGCTTCTTAGTCTGTGGCGGCAATATGGACTCTATGGTAAACCATTATTTTGTCTCCGGCAAACGCCGTCCCACAGATGCCTACACCCCCGGCGGTGTGATGGGCAAGCGGCCTGATCACGCCACCGTGGTCTACGGCAATCTGATCCGCCGTGCCTATCAAGATGTGCCCATTATCATTGGCGGCATTGAGGCAAGTCTGCGGCGGATGGCGCACTATGATTACTGGTCTGACAGCCTGAAGCGTTCCATTCTGCTGGACAGTCAGGCCGATCTGATCTCCTACGGCATGGGAGAGCTCTCTATCGTGGAGATTGCAGATGCTCTGGCCGGCGGCATTGCCGTCAAGGATATCACTTTTGTGCCGGGAACGGTCTACAAGACCAAAGACATAGAAGGCATCTACGAGGGGGAAATGCTTCCTGCCTACGATACCATGAAGGAAGCGCCTAAAGAATATGCCAAAAGCTTTCAGACTCAGTACCAGAATACGGATCCCTTTACCGGGAAAACACTGATCGAACCTTATCCGAACGGCATTTTTGTGGTGCAGAATCCGCCCCAGCCGCCCCTGTCTACGACGCAGATGGACGATATTTATGATCTGCCTTACATGCGCACCTATCACCCTTTTTACGAGAAAGAGGGCGGTGTGCCCGCCATAGCGGAGATCAAATTTTCCCTGATCAGCAACCGAGGGTGCTTCGGCGGCTGCAGCTTCTGTGCACTGACCTTTCATCAAGGCCGGACATTACAAGTACGCAGTCACGAATCCCTGCTTCGGGAGGCTGAGCAGATCGTGCAGGAGCCTGATTTTAAGGGCTATATCCACGACGTGGGCGGCCCCACCGCGAATTTCCGCCATCCTTCCTGTGAAAAGCAGCTGACTAAGGGCGTCTGCAAGGACAGACAGTGCCTGTTCCCGAAGCCCTGTCCGAATCTCAGGGCAGATCACAGCGATTATCTGAAACTGCTCCGCAGTCTGCGCTCGCTTCCCGGCGTTAAAAAGGTCTTTATCCGCTCGGGCATCCGCTTTGATTATCTGCTGGCGGATCCAGACGACACCTTTTTTAGAGAGCTGGTAGAACATCATGTGAGCGGTCAGCTTAAGGTGGCGCCGGAGCATATCTGCGACAAGGTTCTCTCCCGGATGGGAAAGCCGGAGAACGCCGTCTATGAAAGGTTTGTTAAAAAATATACAAAGTTAAACGACGCTCTGGGCAAAAGGCAGTTTCTGGTGCCTTACCTGATGTCCTCACATCCTGGCTCCACCTTGAAGGAAGCTGTGGCATTGGCGGAGTATCTGCGGGATCTGGGCTATATGCCGGAGCAGGTGCAGGACTTTTATCCCACCCCCTCCACGCTGTCCACGGTAATGTATTATACCGGCATTGATCCCCGGGACGGCAGTTCCGTCTATGTCTGTAAAAATCCTCACGAAAAGGCCATGCAGCGGGCGCTGATCCAGTACCGCAATCCCGCCAACTATGAGTTGGTGCGGGAAGCGCTGGTTAAGGCAGGCAGAGAGGATCTGATCGGATACGAGAAAAAGTGCCTGATCCGGCCCAAGCGGGGAGAGAGCGGTTTTTCATCGAATGTCCCAAAGGATGGCAAGGATAAGGAAAAGAGCGGCAGACAGAAACAGAAAACGGTACAAAGTACAAAACAGGTCCGAAATACCGCCGGGTCGAACAAAGCGCTGAAGAAAAAGACCATACGAAATGTACACCATAAAAAAAAGACCTGATATCAGAAAACCATTCATCAAAAACAATCACGATTATCATAGAAAAGGAGAGCAGCACATGAACATTGCCATCATCACAGGGGCCTCCTCCGGTCTCGGAAAAGAATTTGCAAAACAACTGGACATAAGCTTGGGACACACAAATGAGATCTGGCTCCTTGGCCGCAATAAAGCCGCTCTTAACGAGCTGGCGGAAAGCCTTCATCACAAGGCCCGGGCCATTGCCATCGACCTGTCCGAGGAAAAAGAACTGCGCCAGTTTGAGGAAGTGCTTATGATCCAAAACCCACGGATCACGGTTCTCGTTAATTGTGCCGGGACAGGCAGCTACAAGCCTTTCTCTGAGCAGAGCCGAAGGGAGATCGAGGCCATGCTGCAGGTAAATATTCTGG
>CAMWMO010000079.1 GCA_947175305.1 uncultured Lachnospiraceae bacterium | reverse complement strand
CAACGGATTCGGGGAAGTTCCCAGGGACATGATGACCGTGTCCACCTCCATCAAAAACTCCGAGCCCTCGATCACCACAGGACGTCTTCTGCCGGAGGCGTCAGGCTCTCCAAGTTCCATGCGCACACACTTGATACCGGATACCCAGCCATTCTCGTCCGCAATGATCTCTGTGGGATTGGTCAACAGGTCAAAAATGATCCCCTCTTCCTTGGCATGGTGCACTTCCTCCACACGGGCAGGAAGCTCTTCCTCGCTCCGACGGTAGACAATGTGCACCTCCGCGCCCAGACGAAGCGCTGTTCTTGCAGCGTCCATAGCAACGTTTCCACCGCCCACCACGGCAACCTTCCTGCCATGCATGATAGGCGTATTGGAATTCTCGTCAAAGGACTTCATCAGATTGCTTCTGGTGAGGTACTCGTTTGCAGAGAATACGCCAAGCGCCTGTTCTCCAGGAATTCCCATGAATTTCGGAAGGCCTGCGCCGGAACCGATAAATACCGCGTCAAACCCTTCCTCTTCCATCAGTTCGTCTATTGTGACAGATTTACCCACCACCACATTGGTCTCGATCTTGACGCCGAGACTCTTTACATTCTCGATTTCCTTTGCCACTACGGCCTGCTTGGGCAGACGGAACTCCGGAATACCGTATACCAGCACGCCGCCCGGCTCATGGAGCGCCTCAAAAATGGTCACCTCATAGCCCATCTTTGCCAGATCTCCCGCACAGGTGAGTCCGGCAGGGCCGGAACCGATCACAGCCACCTTTTTATTCTTCTTCTCCTTTGCGCCCTCGGGCTTCACATCGTTCTCGCGCGCCCAGTCTGCCACAAAACGCTCCAGTTTACCGATAGAGATCGGTTCTCCCTTAATGCCTCGGATACATTTTCCCTCACACTGGCTCTCCTGAGGACAAACACGGCCACAGACAGCGGGCAGTGCCGAGGATTCACTTATGATCTGATATGCCGCAGCATTATCGCCCTCCTTCACCTTCTCTATGAAACCCGGAATATTGATAGCCACGGGACATCCCTTGATACACTGCGCATTCTGACAGTTAATACAGCGGGAAGCCTCACACATTGCTTCCTCTTTATCATAACCAAGACACACTTCCTCAAAGTTTGTTGCGCGTACTTTTGCGTCCTGCTCACGCACAGGAACCTTCTTTAATACATCTGCCATTATCTGTCACCTCCGCAATTTCCGCACCCGCCATGATGGGTGTCTCCTTCTTTCGCCTTCAAGAAGTCTCTGCCTTCCTTGGTCTTATACATCTGCTGACGCTTCATCGCCTGATCAAAATCTACCTTATGACCGTCAAATTCAGGACCGTCCACGCAGGCGAATTTTACCTCACCGTCCACAGTCAGACGGCAGGCGCCGCACATACCCGTGCCGTCCACCATAATGGGATTCATGCTTACCACGGTGGGCAGTTCGTATTTTTTTGTGGTCAGACATACAAACTTCATCATGATCATAGGGCCGATGGCAACACAGACATCATAGGATTTTCCCTCTGATTCCACCAGATCCTCGATCACCTTCGTCACCATACCGCTTCTGCCGTAAGAACCGTCATCGGTGGTTATGTAGAGATTCCCGGCTACCGCCTTCATCTCCTCCTCCATGATGAGCAGATCCTTTGTCTTTGCACCCACGATCACATCCGCCGCAATACCTCTCTCATGCAGCCATTTCACCTGGGGATAGACCGGCGCTGTGCCAAGTCCGCCCGCAACGAAAAGAATCTTTTTTTGCTTCAGGGACTCGATATCCTCCTCCACAAACTCGGAGGGACATCCAAGAGGTCCCACAAAATCATGGAAGCTGTCTCCTGCCTGTAAATGACGCATCATCTCTGTTGCCGCGCCCACCACCTGAAATACGATGGTAATAGTTCCCTGTTCTCTGTCATAATCACAGATGGTCAGCGGAATCCGCTCTCCCTCCTCATCCATCCGGACAATGACAAACTGTCCCGGCTGACAGGATTTGGCAACACGGGGCGCCACCACATCCATGAGATAGATATTTGCTGCAAGTTCTTCTGCTTTTATAATCTTGTACATCTCAACACTCCTTTTATATTGATAGAAAATTGTGACACACCCACGACCTGGCGCCCACATATCCAATCGGATTATAGCGAAAGTTTTACTCTTTTGCAAGACCTAGATTGGATTCGCCACAAAATCTCCCGATTCATCATAGCCTAGCTGAGCCGTGGCACCGGTGTAAGCCTGTACAAGAAAAACCTTGTCGGTGCGGCTTAAAAGACCTGTACCGTCGTCATAGTATTCATTGATGGTGTAATAGTCCTCATCACCCACCCTGCGCACAGAGCTGAACCGATAACTCAGGACACCGCTCTGACGCGGGTTTTTCCCGGTTGCATCCTCCAGATAACCGGCTTCCACCAGACGATTGACCAGATTAGTCACCGCATCGTTCGTGGAAACAGCCCCCCGCAGTCTGAGAGTGTAGGTGCGGGTGGTCACCTCACTGGTGATCCCCTCCTTACTCACGTTCACAAATTTGAACAGGGTTTTCCCGAGCGGCATGGGAATAGGGCCTGTGTAGGGCACACTGTCCGCCGTTGGCTCCGACTCGTCCGTGGTATAGTAGATCTGACAGTCCTCCGTTGTCTCCACAACGATCATCGTCGCTTCCGTATACTCGCCGCTGTACAGCTCCACCTCAGGCGCGTTCGGCACAGTCAGATTGATCACATAAGTCTTAGTCACGACACCGCTCTCAATACCGTAATCATTCACAAAAAATGCGCTGACCGTGTACTCTCCCGTTTCCAGAAACAGAGGCGCCGTGTAAACCTGGCTGTTTTTATCAGGCTTGGAGCCGTCCATAGTGTAATAGATCGTCCCTGCCGTATTGGAGCTTAATTTTAAGGGGATCACTTCCGCATAGTTTCCCTCCACATAGCTGAATTCCGGCTCCTTGGCCAGATAACTCTGGTACATATTCACGATCCGCTCATTCTCACAGCTTTGCAAAAGTTCATTGATCTTCGCGTATTCTTTCTCGTTCGCGTAGATGGTGACGATCTTGCCGTAAGCATCCTCCACATCCTCCTGCGCATACTGCATTCCCTGAGCGATCCGCATGAGAACAGAAAGGGCTTCGCTGTGCTTCTCCTGCAGATAATAATAGTCCGCTTCCAGAAAAAGAAGCTGCGCCTCCTCCGGGTGATCCGCATAAGCTTCTTCCAAACAGGCAATGGCTTGATCGTAAGCTCCGTTTTGCGCATATACTTTCGCCCGGCTGATCTGATACTCCACCGTCCGTATATGGTAGGCATAGAGCGCATAAGAAACGATCGCTGCCACAAAGAAAAGACCAAGTCCGATCATGATCTGCAGCCTTCGACTCTTCCTGCTTTTGCGTTCATCGGATGCTTCTTCCGATTCCTCATCGTCCGCCGGCTCCCCTGTCTCTTCCTCCAGAGAAACCAACGTGGTGAGAGTCTCCGTTATGCTGTTTTCTATTTCCGGTTCAAAATCCGGAACGATCTGTATCTCCTCGCCGCATTTATCGCAGAGAAGATAGTCGTCCGGTATTTCGTTCCCGCAATGGGGACATTTCATAGGACATCTCTCCCTATAGACGCAGTTACTTTACAGCTTCCGCGCAGTTATACATCAGCATGGCGATGGTCATAGGGCCGACGCCGCCCGGCACCGGTGTGATCGCACTGCATACAGGCGCCACATCATCATAATCCACATCACCGCAGAGTTTATTGTTTTCGTTGCGGTGAATGCCCACATCGATCACCACCGCGCCCTCCTTGACATAGTCTCTTGTGATCATTTTCGGCTTACCCACCGCAACGATCAGAATGTCAGCCCGTTTTGTCACTTCTTTCAGGCCCACCGTCTTTGAATGGGCCACTGTCACTGTGCCGTTCTCACGCAAAAGCAAAAGCGCCATCGGTTTTCCCACAATATTACTTCTGCCGACAACCACACACTCCTTCCCGGCAATCTCCACACCTGAGCGCTTCAGCAGTTCTATGATCCCTGCCGGCGTACAGGATACAAAGCCAGGCTGGCCGATACAGAGTGCGCCCACGCTCTGGGGATGAAATCCGTCCACATCCTTCCCGGCATCAATGGCGCGGATGACCGCATCCTCATCTATATGCTTCGGCAAGGGCAGCTGCACCAGAATGCCGTTCACTTCTTCCTTGCGATTCAGATCCCCGATCAAAGAAAGCAGCTCCTCCTGAGTCGTCTCCTCCGGAAGCTCATAAGCCAGAGACTCGATTCCCACGTAAGCGCAGGCTTTCTTCTTATTTCCCACGTAAACACTGGAAGCGGGATCCGCCCCCACCTGTATCACCGCGAGGGTGACTGTCTTTCCCTGCGCCTTCAGCGCAGCGATCTTTTCCTTCACTTCCTCTTTTATCTGTGCCGAAATACTTTTTCCGTCTATGATCTGTGGCATACTCGATACATCCTCCCCTCTGAACCAGTGAAAAACTTTTTCCCACATACGGCTCTGCGAATCAAAATAACCCTACGATCTTCCCATCATCGTCCACATCGATCCGATAGGCCGCCGGCGTTTTTGGAAGACCCGGCATAGTCATCACATCTCCCGTCAGCACCACCACAAAACCAGCACCTGCGGATACATAAACTTCCCGCACATGCATCTCAAATCCCACGGGACGTCCCAAAAGCTTCGGATCATCCGACAGGGAATATTGTGTCTTGGCAATACATACCGGCAGCCGTCCGAACCCGTCCCGCTCCAGCCGTTCTAACTGTCTCTTTGCCGCCGCTGTATAGGTCACATCGCCTGCTCCGTAAATTTCGGAGGCCACCGTGTGGATCTTATCCATAAGAGGCATTTCATCCGGATAGAGCGGTGCAAAATAACTCTCCTTATGCTCCAGCGTATCCAGAACCTTATTGGCCAGTGCGACGCCGCCCTCTCCGCCTTTCTCCCAGACCTCAGATAAAGCAAACTCACATTCTCTGTCCTCACAAAACTGTTTGACAAAGGCGATTTCTTCCGGCGTGTCAGAGACAAAAGCATTCAGCGCCACCACAATGGGCACTCCATATTTATGAATATTCTCAATATGCTTTTCCAGATTCACAATTCCTGTCTGCAGCGCTTTTAAGTCCTTGCGGGAGAGATCCTCTTTGGCTACACCGCCGTTGTATTTCAACGCTCTTATGGTAGCCACCAACACCACCGCATCGGGTTTTAAATCTGCCATCCGGCATTTGATATCAAAGAATTTTTCCGCGCCGAGATCCGCACCAAAACCTGCCTCCGTGATCACATAATCTGCCATCTTAAGCGCTGTTTTCGTTGCCATCACCGAGTTGCAGCCGTGAGCGATATTGGCAAAGGGCCCGCCGTGCACCAGCGCCAGCGTGTGCTCCAACGTCTGAATCAGGTTTGGCTTCATGGCATCCTTTAAGAGCGCCGCCATGGCGCCCACCGCCTGCAGATCGCCCGCCGTCACAGGATTGCCGCTGAAATCGTAAGCGACGATGATCCGGGCAAGCCGCTCCTTTAAATCCTTAAAATCCGAGGCCAGACAGAGGATCGCCATGATCTCGGATGCCACGGTGATCACGAAGTGATCCTCCCGCACCATACCGTTGGTCTTACCGCCCATGCCCACCACGATATTCCGAAGCGCCCTGTCATTCATATCAAGACATCTCTTCCACACGATCTGTCTGGGATCGATGCGTAAGAGATTTCCCTGCTGGATATGATTATCCAAAAGAGCCGCCAGCAGATTATTGGCAGAGGTGATCGCATGAAAATCTCCCGTAAAATGAAGATTTAAATCCTCCATCGGCACCACCTGGGAATAGCCGCCGCCGGCAGCGCCGCCCTTGATGCCGAAGCATGGCCCTAAAGAGGGTTCCCTGAGAGCTATGACCGCCTTTTTATCAAGCTTCGCAAACGCCTGTCCAAGCCCTACCGTGATGGTGGTCTTGCCCTCCCCGGCAGGGGTAGGATTGATGGCGGTTACCAAGATCAGCCGTCCGCTCTTATTCTTTTTATTCCGCTCTATGTATTCCTCCGAAAGCTTCGCTTTATACTTACCGTAAACCTCCAGATCATCTGCGGCAATACCGATCCGGCCTGCCGCCTCTGTGATCGGTATCAGCTCGGCCGCCTGTGCAATTTCAATATCTGTCTTCATAGTTTCCGCCTTTCTCTATCCTATCTGAAACCTATGCTGTGAGCGTTAGATGTTCTTCACATACGCTTCAAATTCCTCCGCACTCATGAGGATCCGGCGCGGTTTCGTTCCTTCTTCTTCGCCCACGACTCCGGCATCTGCAAGCTGATCCATGATACGTGCCGCCCGGTTAAAGCCAATCTTAAACATACGCTGCAGCATACCGATGGATGCCTTGTCCTTCTCTATGATAAATCGTCCCGCCTCCGCGAAATACTCGTCGTACTCGGAATCACCCTCCGACGACGCGCCGCCTCCTGCCGGCCCCGCCTCCACGGCGATGCTGTTGATCTGCTCCTCCACTTCCTCGCCGGAGCCATCCTGCGGTGCAGTATCTTTTAAAAATTCTACCACACGGGAGACTTCATCATCGGAGACAAAAGGTCCCTGTATACGCGAAGGTTTCGGATATCCCTGGGGATAAAAGAGCATATCGCCCTTTCCCAGAAGCTTCTCTGCTCCCACCATATCCAGAATGGTGCGGGAATCCACACCGCTGGAAACCGCAAAAGCCACACGGCTTGGCATATTCGCTTTGATCAGTCCCGTGATGACATCCACGGAAGGACGCTGCGTCGCAATGATCAGATGAATCCCGCAGGCTCTCGCCAACTGGGCCAGGCGGCAGATGGACTCCTCCACCTCCCCCGGCGCAACCATCATCAGATCCGCCAGCTCGTCCACAATGATCAGAATCCTGAATCTTATACACATCTGACGCTGCCGACGAATA
>CAMWMO010000078.1 GCA_947175305.1 uncultured Lachnospiraceae bacterium | reverse complement strand
GTACAGATAATACCGATGTAGGAGATTCCGGTGAGAATGAAGAGGAGGATGTAGAAGACTCTTCTCAGAGTGATGATACTGCAAATGGAGAAAATTCTGCAGATGAGGAGACGGGGGAACCGTCTGATGGAGAGGATATGTCGGATGCGCAGGAGCCATCTGAGGAGGAGAACCCTCCCGCAGAGGAGGATGCGGCGGGTGAAGATGGGGAAGACGAGGGCGAAGAGTCTGACACGGAAGAGTTCTATGTTACCGGGATTTCGGATAATGATCTTGCAAATTCGGAATTACAGGAAATAATGGCAGAGGATGAACTGGAAGGGGTATATCAGTTTGGCGGGGCTCCGTCGGAGAAGGGTAATCTTTCCGCCTTTTCGGTATCTGCGCAGAGCGATGAGGTGGAAGAGTATCTTTATCAACAGATGCTTAAGCGCAATACGGAGATTGATGTTTCAATATATGAAATACCTGTTGATGATTTAGGCGATTTAATTAGTGGTGTGCTTAATGAACATCCGGATCTTTATTTTGTACAGAAGAGCTATAGTATTAGTTATGATGAGACATCTCTATATCTAATCAGCATTTTCTTAACTTATGATGACACTCTGAATGATACGGCCGTTCAAAGTGGTATTAGCACGGCGCTTGCAACAGTAGATGAGAGCATGAGTGATTTGGAGAAAGCCATTGTCTTGCATGACTATCTGGTGGTTAATTGCGAATATGACAAGGAAAATCTGGATGCAGGAACCGTTCCCGCTGAATCGCATACGATTTATGGTGTATTTGCAAAGCGCACTGCTGTTTGTGACGGTTACGCACTTGCTTACAAATATCTGCTTAGTCGTGTAGGGATTGACTGTTATATGGTCACCAGTGATTCTATAAACCACGCATGGAATATGATTGTGCTGGACGGACAGTATTATCAGGTAGACGTTACATGGGATGATCCTACATGGGATATGATTGGCAGGGCAGCACATACCTATATGTTTCGCAGTGATGCAAATTTTGATCCCGCAGATGCTGTAGATAAGCACATTGGCGGGCGAGTGACATACGGAAGTGAGACAGTTAATTACCAGGCTACCGACATGCGTTATGATAGTGCTTTCTGGACAGAATGCGATTCGTCGTTGGTGCTGGTGGGGAATGACTGCTATTATGTCTCTTCCGAGGGTAGCCTTAAAAAGACCAATCTTTCAGCTGTTACGAATAAAGGAACGGTAGTGCAGAGTATTGGCAGATGGCCAACTTGGGGCGGAGGCGGTACTTGGGGAGGTAGCTATTCCGGTCTCTTCCGGATAGACGACCGCCTATACTACAACGACACATCTTCCATCTATAGCATTGCCATGGATGGGACAGATAAGCGCACTGAGTTTACGGCTGACACATCTACAGGTTATATATATGGCAGTGCATATTATCAGGGAAATGTACTTTATGCTTTGCATCAGACTCCGAATTTGAGTGCGAAAGAAACTGTGCTGGTAGCGGCCTTGGAGGGCAGCGATCCTGTCGATATTCCGGTGCAGCGGGTCGAACTGAGCGCCTATACACTGGAACTGGCAGAAGGAGAAGAGGCGGAGCTGACTGCCACGGTTTATCCTACATTTGCCACAGATTCTGCCGTTACATGGACATGTGACGATGAAACAGTAGCAACGGTGGATAATGGCATGGTGCGTGCAATTGCAGTTGGCAGTTGTACCATTACAGCCACGGCAGGAGATAAAAAGGCGGAATGTATTGTACAGATAACTGCGAAAGAGGACAATGGTGCGCTTAATCTTGACAATTTGTCATATGAATATACTGCGCTGGATGATACAAAGATCAGTTCTGCAGCGGATGGGAAGCCGAAACTCTTGATTTTCTATAGTAACGGCTGCGGGAATAGCCGGAATACTATTAAGGGAATAAGCAGTAAGATTGATAAGTTTGCAGGAATCGATGTCTATGCTATAGAGACAAACCTGGGAACAAAAGAAGAAGTTGCTGAATTTCAGGCAACATACGGGTGTGAAGGAATCACCTTTTCCTATGATGTTACATATGGAAACCAAAACAGCATGTGGACATATGCACGGGCAGGCGAAATCAGCGCGAGCGGCACGATCACATGGCCTGTGATCTGCTATATTGATGCCGACAATCGTTTGCAGTATATAACCATGTCATATATTGCAGCGGATGAGGTACTGTCTAATCTGAAAGAGTACTGCAATGCCGCAGTTGAAGCGCCTCAGATTTATACCATTACGTACGTTCTGAATGGCGGTACGAACAGCGTCTTTAATCCGTCCACTTACACATCGGAGTCGGATACGATTATTTTAGGGAGTGCAACCAGAGACGGCTATCGGTTTGAAGGCTGGTACAAGGATGCGGCATGTACGGTCAGGGTGACACAGATCGTAAAGGGAAGTACGGGGAATATAACTCTCTACGCAAAGTGGAGTCCGAAATCATCGACGGATCTGCCGGAGATCGATATGACTCCCGCCCCGGGAAATGTTGTTATGGGATTTTCTGGTGCGTATTATACGGAAACTGCCGATAAGATTTTGGAGCGTTTGAATGCAATCCGGTTAGAGGCATGTAAAGAAGGCGTTACAAATCCGCTTACAAAACAGCCGTTGACGGAGTCTGATTATGTGCCCCTTGTGTGGTCATCGGATCTTGAGGCGATTGCAAGACTCCGGGCGGCCGAGGCAACCGTGAATCAGGATCATACAAGACCGAATGGGCAAAGCTGTTTTTCTGTGAAGACGACTAACGGTGAACAGTCATGGGCGGAAAATTTGGCTTGGAATTACAGTGGTCTGATGGAAGGAATCGAGCAATGGTATGGGGAGAAGAGTGACTGGGTAAAGCAGACTCAGGGAACGGTGACAGGACATTACACAAGTATCATCAATCCCAGCTATCAGCAGGTTGCAGTAGGAGCATTCCGGCTTTCCAGTGGCGGATGGTATGCCGTGGCACAGGAATTCAGTTATAAGAGTACGCTGGATGAGCAGAAAAATACGGATCATGGCAGCTGTGTGCAGCATATGGAAGTACAAGGAAATAATGTAACCAAGCTGGTTTACAGCGAAAATACAACAGCATTTTTGCAGGAAGGCGATAGCTGCCTGCTGCCTGTAAATGTTACGGTACAATATAATGATTATTATGGAAATGCCAAAAGCTTTGCCGGACCGTATCAGGCCGGGGGAAGCTGGAACTCTTCCGATGAAACGGTTGCAGTGGTAGATGACATGGGTAACGTGACAGCTTTGGGGAAGGGAACGGCGGAAATCAGTATGTCTGCCGGAACAAAATCTGTCTCCACACAGATAACGGTTTATGGAAGAGATGAAAGCCCGATCGTAGTGAAATGTCCCAACATTACTACTTATAAGGTCGGACAGAAGATCAATCTCACAGGCGGAACAGTGACTTATCCTTCGGGTAGTCAGACCAAAACCGTAACGCTGACAGCTGCTATGATCAGTGGATTTGATTCAACGAAACCGGGAATTTGTGCCGTGCAGGTTACCTGCGGCGGCTATACGACCAGTTTTGATACGCTGATCGTGGAAGAGCCGAAACTGACGGCCGCTGTCGGACAGCGTCTTAGTGAGATTGCGTTACCACGGAACGAATACGGCACTTATACGTGGCAGAATAGTTCAGCGATTATGGAGAAGGCCGGTATTTATACTTTTACGGCGGAATTTACTCCGAATGATGCAACGAAATTTCAGAAGCTGACGGATATACAAGTACAGGTGACGGCACAGGAGACCCTGGGAACCGACACGGATGTCACTTTCAAAACGAACAGCTTTACCTACAACGGAACGGAGCAGGAGCCGAAGGTCGTAGTTCGGGCATCGGACACTATGCTGACAGAGGGACAGGATTATACGCTGTCTTACAGCAATAACAGAAATGCCGGTATTGCGACGGTGACCATAGACGGTGTGGGATGCTATATCGGCAGTATCAGTAGGACTTTTGAGATCGAGCCTGCGCAGCTTGTGATCACTGCTCAGGATAAAGCTATTCTGATCGGTGAGCCGGTTCCGGCAGCAAATGAGTATAAATACGGAGTGAACGGTCTGATGACGGATGACTTTCTGATCACGGAGCCCGCTGTCTTATGCGGAATCGAAAGTAGTGCAGAGGCGGGACAGTACGAAATCGTGCCTTTTGGTGCCGATGCGGGAGGTAACTACATCATATCCTATGTGAACGGCAGATTGACCGTAGCGAGTGAGTATGTTTCATGCACTGTCACATTTGATGTGCAGGGGCATGGAACGGCCCCGGAGAATCTGATCGACGTTAAAGTTGGCAGTACGATCAACAGACCGGCAGACCCGACGGAGACAGGATACCGTTTCGATGGCTGGTATCGGGATGCGGCATGTACGAAGGTATGGAACTTTGATTCGGATATTGTAGAGTCGGATATGACTCTGTATGCGAAGTGGCTCGGCGGAAGTGTGGACGGTGCATTTACATTTCAGGAGATTGCCGATGTTTATTATACCGGTAAAGTATGTAAGCCTGCGGTGAGCGTATATGACGGCGATACACTTTTAAAATTGGGCAAGGACTATCAGATCAAATATTACAATAACACTAATGCCAACAACAATGGTGTGCGGAAGCAGGGAAACGGTGAGGGCGTATATTTCAACGCAGATCTTCCCTATGTGGAAATTATCGGTAAGGGTAATTATACGGATCGGATCAAGGACGGAAACAAGGATACGGTCAAGGTCAATTTTAATATTCTCAGGGCTTCGATCGGTGATGGCAGCAGTCAGGTGGCCGACGGAATCGTATTAAAGGTTACTGATCAGTTGGCGACGGCAAAGAAAGCACAGAAGCCGTTTGCATCCATTAAGTATGTCAAGGGAATGAAAAAGGATACCGATTTTAATGTGACCCTGACGGTAGAAAATGCGCGTGATCAGTCAGGCAGGAGTCTGCAGAAGGGCTTGGAACTGGAAGACGCTGCCGTTCCTGTCGGCTATAGTGGAAAATTCCTGCTGACCGTAGAGGGTATAGGCAATTATGAGGGAAGCATTTGCAGGGAAATCTATGTGGCGGATAAGGCGCATTTGATTAAAAATGCAAAGATTACAATTGGAAAGAATCTGAAGAATATTACTTTTACAGGGGGACCGGTGCAACTAAAACCTGCAGAGACCGACTCAGCGGATACCTTTAGCGTAAAATATGGAAAAACTTTTCTCAAACCCGGTCGGGATTATATGGTGAGCTATCGCAACCATGACAGAGTCGGCAAAGCGGAGCTTATCATTACGGGAATGGGAGAGTATGCCGGAAGTAAAACAACGACTTTTAATATCAAGGGAAGATCGTTTACGGCTAAGACGGTTCTGGTGGAAGACCTGGAGGATAAAGTATATACGGGCAGGGCGATCACACAGAATGGAGTTAAGCTATCTTACAGCACGGGAGATGAGGCGTTGCAGCCCTTGCGGTACGGAACGGATTACACAATAAGCTACAGCAAGAATATCAATAAGGGCACGGCAACGATGACTTTTAAGAGTGTTACAAATGCGGGATACAGCGGCAGCTTTAGGAAAACATTCAAGATCACGGCGGCTGATATTACGCAGGTGAAGCGCTCGGAAACGATGCAGAGTATGGTATTCAACTATTGCAAGGCGGGTGTGAAGCCTGTGAATGAGATCCTGCTTACGAATCAGGAAGGAATTATATTGCAAAATGGTAAAGATTACACGCTTAAGTACGCTAATAATAAAGCGGTAGCAAAGGCCTCCGGGGATAAACCGCCGACGGTGACCGTGAAGGGTAAGGGTAACTATGTCGGTGAATTTGATGTTACTTTCCAAATCGTGGAAAGCGATCTTAAACAAGCGGTTGATGATGGCGACATCCAGATCAAGACAACAGCAATTGCCTATAATCCGAACAAGGTGGAGGATTACATCTATAAACCTGCCGTCAAGCTGATGGATGGAAAGAGCGCGTTGCGTGCGGGTACGGATTACGCAATTGAATATCAGAATAATACGCAAGCGGATTATGAAAGATATCTACAGAATCTGCGGAATCACATTTCAACGGAAGGCGACATGCCAGTGGCAGTTATTACCGAGGCTGAGGGGTCTTCATACAGGCTGGAAAATCAGATCATCGTTCCTTTGCCGATTTATGAGGTTAAACTGACGAAGGCAAATTTATCGGTAGAAGTTGACGAAGCGGTATACACGGGAAATCAGCTTACGCCGGAAGTGACAGTGTCTTTTGGCGGCAAGACGCTCAGCAAAGGCGAAGACTATTCCCTTTCCTATGGTGCGAATACTGCATCTGGGAAGAATAAGGGAAGTGTAGTGATTACCGGCATTGCACCAAATTATGGTGGCAGCGTGACTGTGAAGTTTAATATTACGCAAAAGCCGATCTCATATTAAAAAAGCGAAGGCGCTTAGGGGAAACTCGAAGCGCCTTATTTTCGGTTATTCGTTTAGCTTATGAATCTTCCATATAAACCTCAAGTTGCCCAGAATCAACCCCACCAAAACAGCTATCTGTCCCCTTGTCACTACCGGGGAGATTCTAACTATGGAAGGCCTACGTTTCGATGAATATCCCACGGTTATCACGCTGCCAAACTTTTCGCCAGGAGCACGTTTCACAGTGCCTTTTGCGATTGCCTCGCCCTGTTCCACTACGGCCACTCGCACATAATTGTGGCGCAGATTGCCGTACTGTACGTGCGCTTCCCTCTGTTCATAGATAAACCGGTGAGGAAGATAAGTGAACAGATAGCCGCGGTTGTCCACCAGAAAAAATACAAGCAAAATAAGTATGCTTGTTAAAATATTCTTTTTGATCGCGTTAGGGATTCGTTCATCATTCCACATAAAGATTAAACCTCAATGTCCATTTAAGGTGGGAATCACTATCAATATCATATTACCATATTTTTGCCCTTATGGGTATTGATCTTGCTCAATATTATGCGAACAGGTTGTTTTCTAACTGGAATTTTATATAATGTAATAG
>CAMWMO010000077.1 GCA_947175305.1 uncultured Lachnospiraceae bacterium | reverse complement strand
ATGCTTTCTTACATCCGCAGGTTGTGACATGTATGTCAGAAAAGTACAGAGAGCGGTGGGAGCCCCGCAGGGAGACTGTGGAAAATCTGGTGAGCGTTCTGCTTGCGAGATATGCAGCTGATTGCCTCTATGAACAGGGAGAGGCGGTGGTGCTGCTGGGCGAATCGGAGGAGATGGCGTGGCAGATGGAAATGACGGCAAGACTCCTCTGGCCCTATCTTTCCAGGATCAACCGGCTTTCTTTCTTTTATGAGGAAGTGGAGGGCGTAGATATCTGGGAGGAGACGGCGGACTGTCTGGACGCCTATGGTTACGAGTATGGGCTGGCGCCGAGAATGATACCCTATAGGGATGGGGAGGAGGGATGTCGGTGCGGCACGGAAAAATGCGGCGGTGTTATATTAGATTATTGCCCTTCGACCAGACACCCACGAATGCGGCAGGGGGAGCGGATCGTATATATGGATCTATGCTCTGACCGGACAAAGGCGCTTGCCTGTGGACGTAAAGGCGGTGAGATTCTCTATGTTTCACCGCTCAAATACCTTGACACTGCCGTAAAAAATAGTTATGATTAAAAAATGTATGCGACAGCAATGAAAACCGAAGGTTTTTCGAGCGTGCACTGCGATAGTAATATATTAGGGAAAGGGAGAATTACGATGCAACACGAGAAGAAAAATATTTTAACGTATGAAGGATTACAGAAATATGAGCAGGAGCTGCATGAACTGAAGGTCGTGAAGCGGCAGGAAGTGGCGCAGAAGATCAAGGAAGCCAGAGAGCAGGGCGACCTCTCCGAGAACGCGGAGTATGATGCGGCCAAGGACGAGCAGCGCGACATTGAGGCCAGGATCGAGGAGCTGGAGAAGATCCTCAAAAACGCCGAGGTCGTGGTGGAGGATGAGGTAGATCTTGACAAGATCAATATCGGCTGTCAGGTGAGAATATTGGATGTAGAGATGAAGGAAGAACTGGAGTACAAGATCGTGGGCTCCACCGAGGCGAACAGCTTAAAGGGAAAGATCTCCAATGAGTCTCCTGTGGGCAAGGCGCTGATCGGCAGCAAAGTGGGCGATACTGTGGAAGTGGAGACGCAGGCAGGTGTCATTCAGTACAAGGTGCTGGAGATCCAGAGATCAAATTAAGTGTGAGTGGCGCCCGGTTATAAGAGAAAGGATAACAGGATGGCAGAAGAGCAAAGACAGCAGAATACACAGCAGGAGCAGGATATCAACCAGCTTTTAAAGGTCAGGAGGCAGAAGCTTGCGGCCTTGCAGGAGGCGGGGAAGGATCCTTTTCAGATTACAAAATATGAGGTGACCCATCATAGTCAGGAGATCAAAGACGGCTTTGAGGCGCTGGAGGGTAAGCAGGTGTCTATCGCAGGCCGTGTGATGAGCAAACGTGTCATGGGTAAGGCATCTTTTTGCAACGTGCAGGATCTTCAGGGCGATATACAGGTCTATGTGGCGAGGGACAGCATCGGTGAGGAGCCCTATGCCGACTTTAAGAAATATGACGTGGGTGACATTGTAGGTGTGGAAGGTGAGGTCTTTAAGACCAAAACCGGCGAGATTTCCGTCCATGCAGGAAAAGTGACACTTCTGTCAAAAAGTCTTCAGATCCTGCCGGAGAAGTATCACGGTCTGGTAAATACGGATATCCGTTACCGCCAGAGATATACGGATCTGATTATGAACGAGGAGGTTAAGAAGACCTTCGTTATGCGTTCCCAGATCATCAGTTCCATCAGAAGGTATCTGGACGGGCAGGGTTTTCTGGAGGTGGAGACGCCGATGCTTGTGTCCAATGCGGGCGGTGCGGCGGCCAGACCTTTCGAGACCCATTACAATGCGCTGGATGAGGATGTGAAGCTTCGCATCTCTCTGGAATTATACTTAAAAAGACTGATCGTGGGCGGCATGGAGCGCGTCTATGAAATCGGCAGAGTGTTCCGCAACGAGGGCCTGGATGCGAGACATAATCCGGAGTTTACGTTGATGGAACTGTATCAGGCCTACACCGATTACAATGGTATGATGGATCTGACCGAGAATATGTTCCGCCATGTGGCGCAGGAGGTCTGCGGTACAACGCTGATTCCCTATCAGGGTGTGGAGATCGATCTGGGCAAGCCCTTTGAGCGGATCACTATGGTGGAGGCCGTGAAGAAATACGCAGGCATTGATTTCGATGAGGTGGCGGACACCGAGGCGGCGAAAAAGCTTGCGGATGAAAAAGGTGTGCACTATGAGGAGCGCCACACGAAAGGCGATATCATCAATCTCTTTTTCGAGGAGTTTGTGGAGGAACATCTGGTACAGCCTACCTTTGTCATGGATCACCCCGTGGAGATCTCTCCTCTCACGAAGAGAAAACCGGACAAGCCGGAGTATGTGGAGCGGTTCGAATTGTTTATCACAGCCAGAGAGATGTGCAACGCTTATTCTGAGTTAAATGATCCCATCGACCAGCGGGAGCGTTTTAAGGCGCAGGAGGCAGCGCTGGCAGCAGGCGACGAGGAAGCCAACACGACAGATGAAGATTTCATGAATGCGTTGGAGATCGGTATGCCGCCTACAGGTGGTATCGGTTACGGCATCGACCGGCTGGTGATGTTATTGACAGATTCACCCGCAATCCGCGATGTACTGCTGTTCCCCACCATGAAGTCTCTGGATAAAAAGCCTTCCGACCATGCGAAAGCGGGAAAAAAGGAGGCGGGACAGCCTGCGAAGAAGAGCAGTGTCTCCAGAGAACAGGCATGGGAGCTTTTGCGGAAATATAATAAAGAATCTTTCCATCTTCAGCATGCGCTGACGGTGGAAGGCGTGATGCGCTGGTACGCGAAGGAACTTGGCTATGCGGAGGAGGAAGAATTCTGGGGGATCACCGGACTACTCCATGACATTGACTTTGAGCTCTATCCGGAGGAGCACTGTAAGAAGGCACCGGAGCTTTTGCGCGAAGGTGGTGTGGGTGAAGACATGATTTATGCGGTCTGCTCCCACGGCTACGACATCTGCAGCGAGGAGGAGCCGAAGCATCAGATGGAGAAGGTGCTTTTCGCGGCTGACGAACTTACCGGACTGATCTGGTCCTGTGCATTAATGCGTCCTTCCAGAAGTGTGATGGATATGGAGGTCAAGAGCCTGAAAAAGAAATTCAAGGATAAGAAGTTTGCTGCGGGCTGTTCCAGAGAGGTCATTACCCAAGGAGCGGAGATGCTCGGCTGGGAGCTGGACGAGCTTTTTGAAAAAACGATCCAGGCCATGAGAAGCTGCGAGGCGGATGTGGCCGAGGCGATGGAAGAATTACAATCAGATTAACATTGTGAATTTTGAGCGTAGAGGGGCTTACCGAAGTGGTTGGTAAGCCTCTCTTTAACTTGTCTGAATTGACATTAAAATCCGATAATAGAGATAAACCCTCCTTTTCCTTTGTTTTAATATCAGAAGAAGCATTCGCTGCTGTCTTTGCACTTCCTCTAAGGTGTGTTGGGTGATTTTTATGTTTCCATACAGGAAGGCCTCATAGCAGTTCAGAAACTGCAGGGGCTCCTGTTCCCCTATAAAGAGCTGTGCCTGCTCTTTAAATTCCGACAGAGTTTGCACATCGTTTCTCTTGATTCCTATAAAAGATAAAATTTTCAGATTTCTGGAAACCTCAGCCTTAAATTTTGTTTCTGCAGACATTTTTTGGTATTTATACCGGGCGAGCAGGAAGCTTAACAGCACCAGAAAGATGGCAGTACCTAAAATGGATAAGAGTATCCGGATTGTTATTCGAAAAAGTCTGCCAATATTATTTTTTTCAGAATAGATGACAGATTCTTGTATGTCCCCCATTTCTTGTTCGGATTTATTGCGAATGCTCTCTTCTGCCCCAGCTTCCGGCGTATGGCTGTCTAAATCGGCGGAAAGCTCCGTGGAGCTGTTTTTTACTGCCCAGGTGGCATAGCGCGTCTGGGAATAACCGGGCGTAGGTTCAAAGGGAATCCAGCCAATATCTTCCAGATACACCTCCGGCCAGGCATGGGCCATGTCAGAGTATACTTTAGTTTCCAGACTGTCCTTGGTGGGGACACAAAAGCCCTGGACAAACCGGGCGGGGATCCCCTGGGCTCTCGCAAGAAGAGTGAAGGCAGTGGCAAAATAGTTACAGTACCCCTCCCTGCTTTCAAGCAAAAAGTAATCCAGAAATTCAGCAGAGTTTGTGACCGTTTCCGGCAATTGTCCCGGTGTGAGAGTATAGGTGAAAGTAGAGAGTTCTCTTTCAATGGCTCTCAGTTTATCTGCGTCTGTCCGGGCGTCTTTGGTAATCTCCAGAAGGTATTGCTCCACTTCATCTGAAAGGGCAATATCTTCCAGATAATTGTCATGGACCGCCTGCCTGCAGCGCTGCATATCATTTACTGTTACGCTTTCCTTTGTCTGGTCATTAAGAACGCCGAGGAGCGATTGCAGCTCGTTCTCGTCATCCGCCAGGAATCCGGCAGTGTTTATAAATTGATGAAAACTCTCCTGTCCGGTATTTAGCTGGTAAAAGGATACCTCATACTCTGTACCATAGCCTTTTCGTCTGTCAAAGAAAAGGCTCCCGCCGGATTCCTGAAAGTTTAAATGGGAAGAATTTTGCCGGAACGAAAAAGCTTTCAGCGGTGCAAACAGAAATTCCGACCGAAAATACCGGTAATTAATGGTGATTTTTGTCTGGGACAGGTAGTCTGTCTGATAATCTTTGTCATATCTCCGGACGGCATAAAGGGTCTGGATCGTGTCCATATAATGTTCTTTGGAAGTATCCTGATTTTGCTGTTCCCATCCTCTGCCGTTAAAGGTGTCATATACTTTACCGGTCAGATAAATATTGGTTGACAGCCTTGTCTGGCTTTGGATCGTCATGATCTCGCGCTCGGTTTCCAGTGAGTTGCTTCCAAGTTCACTTTCCGGGGAGAATCCGCTCAGGGACAGGTCATAATCATCGCCGCCGGTTCCGGGAAGATTGTAGGAAAGCTTAAGAAAAGACTCTTTAAGCTGCTGATAGACGTTTTGAATGAGCGGCCAGTCATAGGGAGTTTCTGGGACGGAAGGAATAAGCATCAGCAAAAGATATGCTGCAAGAAAGGGCATTACCCACAGCATATAGGCAGAATTATTTTTTGTTTTTTCTTTTTTCCATCGCGTCTGTGTCCATTCCGTATAAATCACTGCGGCGTAGCACAGAACAAAGGCGACGCATATTTTTGAAAGTTCTTTTTCTGTAAAAAGGCAATACAATAGCGTTGACAGAAGGAGGAACAAAACTGCTGTTTTGATTCGAAAATCCTTTTCCATGATGATCAGGAGAAGGAAACAGAGCAGGGTGAGAAAGATAATCTGTAGTATCTCATATCCTGTCAACTGTCCCGAATCCCATACAGGGCTTCCGGTGATCCAGTGTGAATAAGATTTAAAAAAGGAGAAGCAATTTTGAATGCCGACAGCGGCTCCGGTGCCGGACAAGACCAGAATGATCCCTGTAAAACCCAGGAGACGGTTACGCCAGGTCATGCTGCTAAACAATATCAGTATGAAAACAGCAGTCAGAGCCGTAAGGATATGGACAGATTTCAGAGAACCGATTCCCAGAAAACCGCTTCCGCCAAATAATCCGATACAGGTCAAAAATGCCAGGTTTGTCAGACGCCAGAGAGTATTCTGATTAAAATGTAAAAGAGTATGCCTCATCACAGACTCCCTTCCAGGGAAGCATCCACGGATATTGCCATAATTTTCAGTCTTTCATTGCTTTGTCTGGAAAAATCCTCTATATTTTCATCGGTGATGACATAGAGAACCACCAGGCTTCCGGCCCGTTCAAGTTGTTCTGCCAGTTTTAAGATATCCTCATTTAACTGATGCAGTACACAGAAGATCACTTTGCTCTCAAAAAGAATCCCGCTCTCTGTAATTTCCAGTAAAGTTTGCTGAAAGTTTTCCTCTTGGTCAAACTGGATTTCTGATACCTGTCTGTAAAAGCCGTCGAAGTCCCCAAGCCCTTCCAGATGAGCGGAAGTGATGCCTCTTTGACCGAAATATGCGGAAAAAGGGATATTTTTTTCTGCCAGGAAGATACTTATGGCAAGCGTCGTCTCCAGGATCTTATCTTCTATAGGCAGATAAGCCTTTGGCTCCTTGCTGTAACGTCTGGTATCCCATAACAGGGAAATCCCCTGTTTTTCTTCTCCTGTCAGATTCCTCACTTTTAATTTTTGTTCTCTGGCAGTGGCTTTCCAGTGGATTTGTTTCAGGGAGTCTCCGGCGGCATAATCCCTCACCACAATGTCAGGTTCTGTGCGTTCTCTCAGGGAGGTTCTCTGAGGGAGAGCGGCTAGACTGTCAATGCTCTTTAAGTTTGACACCCGGGTGATTTTGGGAAGAACCAATGCCTTGATCGTACCGGGAATCCGATAACTGATCCGAAACAGACGAAAGAAATCGGTCATGATGATTTCCTTTACCCCCACTTCGTATTCTCCACGATATTTGCAGGTCAATTTTGTCTCAAAGGCGTATTTATCCCCTGGCAGGAGTTCATATTCCGTATCTCCCGGAAGATCCTCAACGGAAGAAAAGGAAGAAAATAAGTTGACACTGATGCTGGCAAAGACGCAAAAGCTGTCATTTTGCAGCACAAAGAAGTAGGGCATGGGTTGTCCGCAGATCATGTTTCTGTTTTCTATCTGCTGCAGGATTCTCAGATTGAAGTAGACAAAGATAAGGTAGATCAGGGATATTACAGGGATAAAAGTAATTCCCCAAAAAATACCATAGCTGACAGCACCGCCATAGTAACTGATTGCTGCCAGTGACAGCACCCATAAATCCAGCAAAATCCAGTTGCGCATTTTCATGTGGGATTTCCGCCCTTTCTATGCTTTAGACAGGAATCTTGATCTGTAGTATCAGGCTCTTTAAAATCTTATCTTTATCCTCTTTGCGGATTTTTGCCTCAGACGATAGGGACAGCCTGTGACCAAGTACCTGCATGGTCACAGCCTTTACGTCATCGGGCTTCACATAATCCCTGTTTTGTAAAAAAGCCTTTGCCTGGGAGGCACATACCAGCGCCAGCAT
>CAMWMO010000076.1 GCA_947175305.1 uncultured Lachnospiraceae bacterium | reverse complement strand
CAACTGAACGGATCCCGCCATGCCTGTACCCGCACCTGCACATGACTGAAAAGCCGGTAAGCCATAACCGCCGCGCCACAGCCGCCGGCCGCCCCCAAAAACAGATAAATTCCCTTACCTGTGGCAATATACGTCATAAGCACAAAGACGATGAAAAAGATCAGTGCACTGCCCAGATCCTTGGAGGCCACCAAAATCAGCACATGAATACCAGCCAGCACCGCTGTCACCGTCACTCGAAAAAAATCCCATGATTCACTGAATGAACTGGCCACAAAAAAGACAAACAGGATCTTTACAAACTCTGAGGGCTGAAAGGTAACGCCCGCCAAAGAGTACGAAATCTTGGACCCATAAGTGACGGAACCTAAAATCAGCACGATCCCCAGCGCCACGATCCCAACCCCTGCATAGATCCAGGTCAGGCTCTTTAAGAACTTCAGATTGCGGATGAAAAAAGGTATCGCCATACCGATGATGATGGATGACGTCACGATAAAAAACTGCTTGATTGCACGCTCGTAGGAAAGCCTGGTGAGGATCACAAACCCGATGCTTAAGAGCATGCACATATTATTGACGATCAGCATGTTTCCCTTTGGATAAATCATCCGAAAGAGCATGACCGTGGAGAATAACAAAATCTGCTGGAGCACATAAAAAAACAGATACTCAATTTTGCCTGTCTCAAAACAGATCACCAGAAAGCACGAAAAATGCACCAGAAACATCCACAGATTCTGGCGGATATAGCCGCCCCGCCGCCGCTCCTCATCCGAAAAGCGAAATACCAGAAAGCATTCCAGCGTATAGCAGGCGATGAACAGAGTGATAAAATATTTAGAAAGCTCCGTGATATACAGCTCCATATGACTCGTTTCCTTCTACTCGACACCTCTCTTACAGTGTCCTGTCGTATAATCTGTAAAGGAGTACACTCCCTTTAATATCTTTTGGCACTGAATGCCGTCTTCCAGCGCAAAATCATAGCGCAGCGCAGAGGCACCGATCCGCTCCAGTTCCCTTTTTGCCGTGTGCAGAGAATAAGGCACAGCATTATATATGACATTATAACAGTGTTCACAATTTAAAACCACAGGAAAAAGCATGCCCTGCCGATCTTTTAAGGAGAGTGTTCTGCCTCTCTCGTTCCCGGACAGACAGCGTTCCCCCGTCTTTTGCAGGCAGTTTGCCGTGATCATCATGGGAATCCGACTGTATGCGATCTGGTTCACCTGAAGTCCCTGCCCGCGCGCTGCCTTTGTCAGATGAGAAGCCTCTCCTGCGTTCAGCTCATAGGGCAGAGTGATCTCCTTACAGTATGTCCCTAAAAAGGCTGCCGCTTCCCCATTAAAACAGTACAGCCCCGCATCTGCGATAATCCTGTCAGACCAGGAGGCTCCCTCCTCTTTTTCTGCAAGCTCTCGCACATACGCCAAACTCTCCAGATTGCGGACAAGCGCGCCGGAAAACTGCTTCCCATATTCTCTCAGCAGTGCCTCAAGGCGCCCCAGATATCGCTCGTCCCGATCCCGCAGAATATAGGGAAGCGCCAGATAATAACAGCGTTTATCCTTCCTTTCCAAAAAGGCTCCTATCCTGTCAGGTTCTGCCAAAAGCAGATCACTCTCCAGATAAATACGCCTGCAGTCCGCTTCCGACACAGCCGCCAGCTGTTCGTAGGTGGTGACCAGACAGTCTATGGCAGGCTGCACGATCCGCTCACTTGATCGATTTTCTCTATTATCTTTAGGGACACCCTCTGTGGGCTCATTTTCCCGCTGCGCTGCGATCACCGCCTGTTCCAGGCGCTCCACGGCCTCCCGGCGCAGCTGATTCAATGCCCTCACCGGCACAAAGCCATCCCCTTCCAGACAGACCTCACAGTCTGTCACCGTCAGAAGACTTTCTCCCGTCTTACACAGCTGTTTTCTGATATCCGCCTCCGTCAAGGGGGCATTTCTGGCCGGCTGCACGGTTTCCCCTGCAATCTCCACCGATGCTCCGTCTTCCTGCACCGGACACATTCTGAGCCGCAAAGGCTCTCCCACCCGCACCGTTGCATGAATCTGCACCGGCATTTTCTCAGGCTCATGGAGATAGTCTGCCCTCACCTGAGTAAGCACTGCCTCGTCACTGCTCTGATAACCGGGCTTTTCCAGAGTGACCATCTCTCTTCCGTTGTGCCGCTCATAATACCCGGTCTGTATCTCGCTGCGGATATATAGTCCGCGAAGCCTGTCCATATCGGCGGAATCCACACGGTATCCTGCCGCTCCCTTTTGATAATAGAGATCAATGTATTTTCGGTAGATCGCCGTGACGCCCGCCGCATACTCCGGCCGCTTCATCCGTCCCTCGATCTTAAAGGAGTCGATCCCGGCATCGATCAGCGCCGGCAGATACTCCAGCGTACACATATCCTTCAGGCTTAAGGGATATCCCTCCCCCGAAATCCGCCTTTTCCCATCATAAATCTCGTAGGGCAGCCGACATGGCTGGGCACAGCGCCCCCTGTTACCGCTCCTGCCTCCCAGCATACTGCTGAAAAGGCACTGTCCGGAATAACAGTAGCACATGGCTCCATGAATAAAACACTCCACTGCCATACCGGTCTGCGCTTTAATCTGCCGCACCTCCTCCAGAGAAAGCTCTCTGGCGGGCACAATGCGCACCGCGCCCTGCTCCTGTAAAAAAGCCGCGCCGCGCTTCCCCGTCACCGTCATCTGGGTACTGCCGTGCAGGGGCAGATTCGGAAAATGCTCCTTTATATAACGAAACACACCCAGATCCTGTACGATCACGCCATCCAGCCCTGCCTCATAAAAGGGTGCAAGATATTCGTAAAGTCCGGAAAGTTCCCGCTCTTTTAAGAGGGTATTCACCGTCAGGTATATTTTCCTGCCATAAAAATGGGCGATATGAAGCGCACGGCAGATCTGTTCCGTATCCAGATTTTCCGCATATGCCCGGGCGCCAAAACGATCGCCGCCCAGATACACCGCATCTGCTCCGGCATTCAGCGCTCCCAAAAAAGCTTCATAGCTGCCGGCCGGCGCCAGCAGTTCCACAAAATCATTCATAGTTATCGCTCCGAACTGAATCCGAAAAAAGCCAGGCCCCTTGAGCCTGGCTTCCCGTTTATTTTTTCCGTTCTTTTAATTCTGTTTCCATGCGGACGATCTGTTTCGCGTTTTCGTTCGCCTGCTCCTGCAGCTCCTGCACTTTTTTCTCAGTCGCTTCCAGCTTCATCTGTGAAGCGATCAGATCATGTTTTAATTCATATACCTCATCGTTTTTATTCTTCAGATCCTCTTCCAAAATGCTGATCTGCTTTTTGGCCTTAAAGTAGTCATCCGCTATGTTTAACTGTAACAGCACATTCTGTATATCCATGGGTTGTCTTTTAAAGCTGTCATTTCCGTTATACTCAGCTATCTTATTATTTATGTAGGAAGCCACTTTCTGCAGGTACTCTTCACTTTCATTCCCGCTCAGTGTAAAAACCTTACCGGCGATGATCACTTCCGTATCTGTTTTGATTGCCATGAACGCCTCTCCCTTACCGTGCATTACAGTACCACATTTTCATTATATCTGTCTCAGGAGGGAATTTCAAGCCCAAAATGCCGATAGGCCAGATCCGTGACTATCCTTCCTCTGGGTGTTCGGTTGAGCAGACCGTTCTGAATCAGATAAGGCTCGTACACATCCTCTATCGTTCCGGCATCCTCTCCGATGGCTGCCGCCAGCGTTTCCAGCCCTACTGGGCCGCCCTTAAACTTTTCTATCATAGTGCCCAGAATGTTGCGATCCACATGATCTAAGCCCAGCCGGTCCACATCCATCAGATCCAATGCCGTCCGTGCCACCTCCTCCGTGATCGCCCCATCATACTTTACCTGAGCGAAATCCCGCACACGCTTTAAAATACGGTTGGCAAGCCGGGGTGTTCCGCGGCTCCTTCTTGCCAGCTCCACCGCGCCCTTCTCATCGATCTCCACGCCAAGCTTTCCCGCTGACTGTCTTATGATGATCGTAAGTTCCTCCACTGTATAAAATTCCAGCCGGTGGATCATACCGAAGCGGTCCCGCAGGGGCGCTGTGAGAAGCCCCGCCCTGGTAGTGGCCCCCACCAGAGTAAAATGCGGCAGATCCAGACGGATAGACCGGGCCGTGGCGCCCTTGCCGATCATGATATCAATGGCATAGTCCTCCATGGCGGGATACAAAACTTCCTCCACCTGACGGTTTAACCTGTGGATCTCATCCACAAAGAGAAGATCTCCCTCCTGCAGATTGTTTAAGATTGCCGCCATCTCTCCCGGCTTCTCGATTGCCGGGCCGCTGGTGACCTTCATGTGCACCCCCATCTCATTGGCGATAATCCCGGCAAGGGTCGTCTTGCCAAGTCCGGGCGGGCCGTAAAACAGGACATGATCCAACGCGTCACCGCGCTGTTTCGCCGCCTCAATGTAAATCTTGAGATTGTCCTTCACCTTTTCTTGACCAATATAGTCAACAAGTCTCTGGGGCCGCAAAGACCCCTCAATCTTGATATCTTCCTCTATGAAATTCGTCTCGATCATTCTGTTTGCCATACTGTTTCCTCTGAAAAAAGAATACCATCTTCCCGTCCGCTTCGCAAGCCGCGCCACAAATAATCTCTTTTCTCCCTTGTCAATCCTTCCGATTCATTATAAGATAATACTCACACAGTTCTTTTCTTATATGATCCAACATAATAATATGAAATCATAAGAATAGAATGCAAAAGGAAAAAGGAGGATGGCCATTTGCAGACAAGGTATGTTTTACGCGGTAAACTGATGGAAAAATTGCGGGAAGCGCTGGTTGCCGTGCTTCCGATCATCATCATCGTGCTGATCCTCTGTTTTTCCATTGCACCGATCTCCACCAGCATCCTGCTGTGCTTTCTGATCGGCGCTGTTTTGCTGATCCTGGGGATGATGTTTTTTACTCTGGGTGCGGAGCTTGCCATGACGCCCATGGGAGAAAAGGTGGGCACCTGCATGACAAAGAGCAAAAAGCTTCTCGTTGTCGTCTCCCTGTCTTTTCTGCTGGGCTTTATCATCACTGTCTCCGAACCGGACCTTCAGGTGCTTGCAGGACAGGTGCCCTCTGTGCCAAACGCTGTTCTGATCGCAGCTGTCGCCTGCGGTGTCGGTCTGTTTTTGGTGCTTGCTCTGCTGCGTATGCTGTTTCGCATTCCCCTCACGCCTCTGCTTCTGTTGTTTTATGTTCTCGCCTTTTTGTTGACACCCTTTGTACCGAATACCTTTTTGAGTGTTGCCTTTGATTCCGGCGGTGTGACCACCGGCCCTATGACGGTGCCCTTTATCATGGCTCTTGGTGTGGGTGTGGCTGCCATCCGTAACGACCGACACGCCGCAAACGACAGCTTCGGCCTGGTGGCCTTGTGTTCCATCGGCCCCATCCTGTCCGTGCTGATCCTGGGGATGATCTATCATCCCACAGAGAGCAGCTATGTACCGCCCGTGATCCCTGCTGTAGAAGATTCCGTGGAGCTGTGGGCTCTGTTCCACAGTGGCTTCCCCACCTATATCGTGGAGATCGCCACCTCGCTCTTCCCCATTGTCCTCTTTTTTGGTATCTTCCAGATCGCTGTGTTGAAGCTTCAAAAAAGACAGCTTACAAAAATGATCATCGGTCTGGCCTACACCTACATCGGGCTGGTTCTGTTCATGACCGGCGTAAATGTCGGTTTTATGCCTGCTGGAAACTATCTGGGACAGATGCTTGGCAGCTCCGGCCACCCCTGGATCCTCATTCCCATCGCCATGGTCATGGGATTCTTCATCGTAAAAGCGGAGCCTGCCGTCTATGTGTTAAACAAACAGGTGGAGGAGATCACCGACGGCGCCATCTCTGCCAACGCCATGGGCACCTGTCTCTCCCTTGGCGTGGCCATCTCCCTTGGCATTGCCATGCTCCGAGTACTCACCGGCATATCTGTCATGTGGTTTTTAATCCCCGGCTATGCCTTTGCTCTGAGCATTTCCTTTTTCGTCCCAAAGATATATACCGCCATCGCTTTTGACTCAGGCGGCGTCGCCTCCGGTCCCATGACCGCGGCTTTTCTGCTCCCGCTGGCCCAGGGCGCCTGCGGTGCAGTCGGCGGCAGCATCGTAGCAGACGCCTTCGGTATTGTCGCCATGGTAGCGATGACGCCGCTTATCACCATACAGCTTCTCGGTATCCTCTCACAGCGCCATAGGGCAGATGACAGAGATCGCCGCCGCACGCCACAGACTGCCGGCCTTTCCCCGGATGCCCTGTCTGTTGCAGAGGAAAATATGATCATAGAACTGTAGGCAGGCAGAAACGGAGGATTCTCTATGAGTGAACTATATCTGATGACAGCGATCATCACGAGGGACCGCACAAAAAATTTTGCGGCATTTTATGACAAATACGGCGTTTCCGTCAATTTCATCACGCTGGGAAACGGAACCGCCGGCAATGAGATTCTGGACTACTTCGGGCTGGACGGCACGGAAAAAGCCGTCATCTTCTCTGTCGTCAAAAAGGAAACCTGGAAACAGATCAAAATCGGCCTGCAAAAGGAAATGCAGATTGATATTCCCGGCACGGGAATTGCGTTTATTATACCTTTAAGCAGTATCGGCGGTCTCAAGCAGCTCCATTTCCTGACAGGGAGTCAATCGTATGAAAAGAAGGAGGAATCGGTTTTGAAAGACACCAAATATGAGCTTTTAATCATCATCGCCAATCAGGGCTATACCGAAAAGATCATGGATGCCGCGCGCAAAATGAACGCGGGCGGCGGCACGGTCATCCACGCCAAAGGCACCGGTATGGAGAGCGCCGACAAATTCCTGGGTGTCACCCTCGCCTCCGAAAAGGAGATCATCTTCATTGTGGTTAAAAAGGACCAAAAGAATGCCATCATGCAGGCCGTCATGGAGGAAGCCGGGCTCTCCTCCCCTGCGAAATCCGTGGTCTTCTCCCTGCCGGTGACCGAGACTGCCGGTATGCGGCTTCTGGAGGCATACGATGCGGAGGAAGAAGAGACGCCCTGACCCTTTATTCTTTTATACGGGCCATCTCCTCCCGTTGGTATTGCAGATGATAGAGTTTATAATAC
>CAMWMO010000075.1 GCA_947175305.1 uncultured Lachnospiraceae bacterium | reverse complement strand
TGCTCCTTTGTAAATGATGCAGGCATATTTCCCTTCATATGACCGTTTCTATTCAATTTGGTCATATATAGGTTGGCATTAACTAACCCATTTGTCAATAGTCTTCATCTTTAACGGAGTCAGCGCAGAGGTGTTTGAACAGGTCTACCGCATTTTGCTGAAGGAAACCTTGAAGGCGCTCTGGTTATGGCAGCATGGTTTACCTTCCTCCTTCTTTCATCTGCATGATCCAGTTCATATTCAGGGACAAACTTTAATACAATTTCGCGAATACTTTTTAGCGGCAAAAGTACAAGATAGGGTATTCATTCTCACTATATTTTCTCACCAACCACTATATCTTGTGTTTTTGTATCCCCAAAATGAACACCCCTTACAGCCTGTATTCTATCGCAAAAAGAATACTTTGTAAACGACGAAAAGCCCGCAGGCTCTCATAGCGGAACCGGCGGGCTTTCATTTTCTCATATTATATTGTGCGCCTGCTTTCAAAGGCCTGTTTTATTTGGGGATAGCCTGCTGGCGGATTACTCTGCGGAATGCGCCACCTTTTCTGCATTCCCGGCCCCTGCCTGCTATCCGTATCTGTACCCATCCGGCAGTACATTGCCACCCTTATCCTTTTACCTGCTGTTTCCATTATGCCGCCCTCCACTCGCTTTTCTTTATCTCAACCGTATTCCCGTCGCGGAATGTGAACACCATCCGCATATCTTCATATACCGTTACGAAGTCCACCGTGGAATACCAGAGTTCCTCGTCAAATTCCGTCACCAGCTCGGCGCTGCCCGCCAGCCTTTCAAGAAACATGGAAATCTTTGTGCGCTTGGCATTGCGCTCTAACCGGAGCTCTCCGATTTCCGCCAGCCGCTTCCTTGCCGCCTCATGCCGCTCGCAGTATCCGGTATACTTCCGCTCATATTCCCCCTGATCCATGGCCTTATGTGCATTATCCTCAATAACCTTGCGGATCAGCTCCATTGTAACCTCGCTTTCGCTCTCAAGCTGCTCCTGCTCGGTATCCAGATCGCGGGTATCGGTAAGCGCCTCCATGACTTCCTGATATGCCTCCATGATTTCCGCCCTGTTTCCAAGTACCTTGTTGAATGCGGCAAGGAAAGCGGTCTGGATATCTGCGTCGGTAAGATGGGGCGTTTTACAATGCTGGCCCCGGTGCTTCTCATTACACTGCCATACCAGCGTCCGGTTCGGAGTGTTGGAATGCCATACCTTACTGCCATATATGCCGCCGCACTCACCGCAGATGATCTTCCCGGAAAAAGGATATGTGCTGCTCGTCCACCTGCCGTCCTTCTTACGGCGTTTCAATTCATACTGCACAAGGTCAAATATCTCCGGCTCAATAATGGCCGGGTGACTGTTCGCTACATAATACTGCGGCACTTCGCCCTCGTTGACCTTCTGTTTCTTTGTAAGGAAATCCACCGTGTAGCGCTTCTGCAGTAAAGCGTCACCCTTATATTTTTCGTTGGTAAGGATATTTTCTATTACCTTGGCCCGCCAGATTGCTTTCCCGCCCGGAGTAGGAATGCCCTCGTCGGTAAGGTGGCTGGCAATGGCCGAGGGAGATTTCCCATAGAGGAACATACGGTAAATGAGCCGTACAATGACAGCCTCCTCCTCGACGATTTCCGGCAGATTATCCGGGCCTTTCTGATAGCCAAGGAAGTGCCCGTAAGGAAGGCTCACCTTACCGTCTGCAAAGCGTTTCCGCTGGCCCCATGTTACGTTCTCGGAAATGGAGCGGCTTTCTTCCTGCGCCAGCGAGGACATAATGGTAATGAGCAGCTCACCCTTCCCGTCAAGGGTGCGGATATTCTCTTTTTCAAAGAAAACCTCTATCCCCTTTTCTTTCAGCTTCCTTACCGTTGTCAGGGTATCCACTGTGTTGCGGGCAAAACGGCTGATTGATTTGGTAATGATAAGGTCAATCTTTCCGGCCAGCGCGTCGGCAACCATGCGATTAAAACCGTCGCGCTTTTTGGTATTGGTCGCAGAAATGCCTTCGTCCGTATACATATCAACAAACTCCCAATCTTCCTTTGACTGGATATATCGGGTGTAATAATCAACCTGCGCCTCATAGCTGGTGATCTGTTCTTCGAGGTTCGTGGATACACGGGCATAGGCCGCCACCCGCAGCTTCTGTACCTGTGTACCCGAAGGGTTTAACGGTATGTTGCTTTTCTTGGCTGGTATGACCGTGACTTTCGCTGCTACTGCTGGCATGGCTTTCTCCTCCTTCCCCGACAGGCTATATTCTCCCATGGCCGCTCTATGATCTGTCCGTCGTAAAATACAAAGGCCAAGCGGCTGTTATCCTTTACCCGTATCTCTTTCACCTTTTCCCGGAAAACGTCGCCGTCAAATTCTGGCAGTCCTATTACCTCGGCTGTAATGACCTCCAATACCTTCTCCTGTATGATCTTGGCGTCACAATGCGCCTTTCCCTTTTTGTTATAGGTTCGGCACAGCCACGCATAGCCCTTTCCGTCATACAGGCGGTGAACATACCGGGCACCACATTTTCCGCATACAATACGGCCAGAAAAGGCATACTTCCCATGATACCGAGGCCCCTTGCCTTTCCTGTCTGCGTATTCTGCCAAGACCTTCTCATAGGTTTCCCTGTCAAGGATAGCCTCGTGGCTGTTCTCCACATAAAACTGTGGCCGCTCACCGGTATTCTTTCTGTTATGTTTTGCAATCGGATCATCCACAAAGGTCTTTTGCAGGATCATATCTCCGGCAATCTTCTCATTGCAAAGCAGGTTTACGATATGGTCGCCGGTCATAGGCTTTCCCCGCATTCCAACCGCCCCGGCCTTGGCAAAGGCCCGCTCTAATTCAATCAGTCTGGCCCCCTGCAGATACATGGCGGCGGCCATGCGTAAAAGTTTCGCTTCCTCCGGTACAATTACCAGCTTACTGTTTTCCTGCCGGTATCCGAACATCTCACTGCTCCATGCAAGCCCCTGCCTGAAATTAGACTGGATGTGCCAGCGGATATTCTCAGATACAGACCGGGCCTCCTCCTCTGCATACGCAGCGAGGAGGGTAAGTATGAACTCTCCCTCCTCTCCTAAAGTATGGATATTCTGTTCTTCAAAGTACACATCCACGCCGATCAGCCGCAATTCCCGGACAGTCTGCAAAGTCGTAACGGTATTGCGGGCAAAACGGGAAATAGACTTTGTGATAATCAGGTCAATTTCCCCGGCCCGGCAGTCTGCCAGCAGCTTTTGAAACTGCCCGCGAGTATCCTTTGTTCCGGACAGAGCTTCATCTGCATACACACCAGCATATTCCCAGCCGGGCGTTTTTTGGATCAATGCGCTGTAATAACTTACCTGCGCAGATAATGAATGGAGCATGGCATCTTTGCCGCAGGATACCCGCGCATAAGCGGCCACGCGCTTCTGTTTCGGAGCCTGCTGTATTGCTGTAAAATTGACTCTCTGTATTGTGCGTCCCATAAATACGCCCTCCTTTCTGGTCACTGATGTTATAGGAAGCGAACCGGAAAAGAAAGGATTTTCACAATAAAAATCCACCTAAAACCGGCTTGAACTTTTCTTTTAACCGGGCTTCCATGCGCCACAGGTCAGCTTCATTTATTACCCCCTGCCGGAGCATGGAGCGGGCCACGGCAAGGGCCGCCTGATACTTTTTTTCCCTCTCAAACTGCTCCTTTGTCATGGCTGCCTCCTTCCCCGAACCGCTCCGCGATATAACAGGCATGGGAACAATATTTCCGCCCCTTATTTCCATAACTCTCAAACTCCTTCCCACAGCGGGCGCAGGTTAAAAGATAAAATGCTTTCCGCTCCACAAGCTCCGGGTTGGCTTTCCACCATGCCCGGCGGCAGGCTTCACAGCAGAACTTTCTCCCTTTCCGCCCCGGCGACTTGGCAAGGGGCTGGCCGCAATGGCGGCAGGCCGTAGACACCTCGATTGCTGCTGTCCCGGTTAAATTGTTACGCCTGCAGAAGCTCTTGACCGTATTTTCAGAAAGCCCCAGCCGGGCGGCGATCCCGCCATAGCCAAGGCCCTCCATGCGCCAGTACCGTATTTTCTCTTTTTGCACATCCGTCATCATAGCCAAGGCCTCCCCGCCATCAATCCGGCAGCTTCAAGACCTGCCCGGCAAAGATCACGTCCGAAGCAAGCCCATTCAGCTCCTTGATCTCTTTATATCTGCGGCCATTGCCAAGCTGGCCCGCCGCAATGCTCCACAAAGTATCATTCCTTTTGACCGTATAGGCGGGAGCCTCTTTTGGAGTATCCGTTATCTCCAAGACCTTATTTAATATAGAAAGAATCTTTCCGCCATACCCGGCACCGGCGGCCCAGCCCCTGCCCTGCGGGTTCTCCTGAATCCCCAGCCATTCCACATAAGGCGCACAGCCACGGGCTACATACACAAAGCGGGGATCAATGCAGGCATTTACCAGACTATCTTTGCAGGCATACGCCTTTAAGTGCTGTATCTGCGCCCGGATGCCAAGCTGGGGCGTGTCAAAGGAATTGCCTGTCATGCCTTTACCGGTGACACCCATGCCGCAGAAATTATTCTGGCCAAGGGTAACAGCAGAGCCGGAAAAAGTGAAGTTCCCGGTTTCCAGACAGGACTGTGCAAAGGCAATATCACCCCGCACACCCTCGGCCTCTCCCTCCGAAAGATACAGCGGGAGCATATCCAGAACAGACTTCTCCACAGACGGATTTTTCTCTTTCAGATAGGCCGCCATCTGTCCGATACCTGCCGCCGCTTTTCCCATGATCCCTGTATAAGGCTGTGCGCCGGATACCGGGGCGTTATCTCCTCCCGCCTCCATTGCCGCTTTAATGTCCCTGCGGAACTGTGCCATGGAAAGGCCAAACTTAGACCAGAGATGCTCCACGTCTCCGTGGTTGCTGGCAATGCCCTTCTTATGCCCCTCGCTGTGGCTGATGACCACGCCATCTGCCAGCGGGTCAAGGCCGTACTGCACACAAAGGTATGCGAACAGCTCCACGGTGTTCTGATAGGTGGCGAACACATGCTCCCTTGTATTACTGCCGTCCCCGGTTTCCGTCCAGTTTGCCCCGCCGGTATACCGGATTGTGGCAGGCTCCGTCATTTCCACGCCGATATGGGTGTTGTTCCCGCCACCGCCGCAATGCCAGCCCCTGTGGTTCCACGGAAGCGTCTGGTATACATCCCCGCCCGGCTCCACTATTGCATGGACGCAGGCGGCTGCCCCCGGCTTATTCCAGTTGTTCATAAATGCGGCTGCCTTTGGCTGCGGGCATCCCACGGAATGGATCATAAGCCCTTTTACGGAGATTGTGCGGCCTGCCTGATAGCAGCCGGATTCTGTAAGATAATTCTGGATCAGTTTCATTGAAAATCCCTCTCTTTCCTTTTTTGTGCATGAAAAAAGGCACCAGCTTTCACTGATGCCGCCCGTCAAAGAATCATGTTTCATCTTTCTTCTGTAACTGCTCCAACACCGCCTTTAGCTTCTCCGGCACCGGAATCCCGATGCGGGCGGCATTCTCTAAAATGGAGATACCCTCGTTAGACAGGTAAAAGAAGATAACCGCCGTCCGAAGGACGCTCCCGTTCTGAATGATATAGGTGTCTATGATATGCCCCACCGCCACCAGACAGAAAATAACTATCTTCTTGATGATCCCATGGAAGCCCACCTCGCTTGACAGCTTTTTCTCCACTGCCGCCGCCATAAGCCCGGTCAGGTAATCCACCACTACAAATACGATCAGGCCGTAAAGGAAGCCGTCCCATCCTCCAAGGACAGCTCCCAGCGCCCCACCAAGTGCTGCGAATGCGTACTGCATCCCGTTTACAATCTCTTTCATGTTCTGCCTCCTTAAATTTTGACATTAAAAAAACACCTTTATGGTGCTGTTTCCTGTTCTATACGCATTCCACATATCTGATGAATGCCTTGCCGTTTCCTTTGTTCACCCCTGCCTCGGTTTCCGCAGGGTAATACTTCCCGTTGTGGGTGAAGGGTGCAACGCCGTCTATATAGCCGGAGCCTCCCGCGCCAGATTCTCCGCGCAGACCATAATTCCCGGCAAACCACCCGCCGCCTCCGCCAGCTTCTGCAACACTGCTGGAAGAATAAGAGGAAGTGTAACCAAAGTTTGTTGATGGGCTGCTCCCCGTGGAAATCTGCCGCCCACCCAAGGCTCCGTCTGAACCATTGCCGCCTCTCTCACCGCCGCCATCTCCACCTTTATTGATAGTGCCGTTATTGATCCCGCCGCCTCCACCGCCTCCCGCAACAATCAGGACGCAGCTCCTATTTGCATAACTTAACGCACTGGAATTACTCCCGCCTAATGAACCATATCTTGTTGCCACATGGGTACAGCCACCGCCTGCCGCTCCATACTGCTTGCTGCTGGAATTGGAATTCCCATACCCGCCATTATTTGTCCTAGATGTACCGCCATTATAAACATACAGTACCTCGCCCTTTTTCATCTTCTTATAGCCTTTTGAATGCCCGCCAAGACCTCCCTCTGCCACAAGATTATCCCCTTTCGCATCAGAACCGGAGGCTCCCCATACCTCAAATTCATAGATGCCGTCCTGCGGAATGGTAAACTCAACATAACTGCCTGTATAAACAAAATCATACTCCGTCGTTACCCACATAGCGTAAAGGGTAGCATCTGCTGGAAACACTCCGGGTTCCCCCGGCTTATAGGAAGGTGTGGAGAGGGAATCTAGGCTCCACCCGCAGAATGACATATTTTTTCTTGTATAGGGGCTTGCTGGGGCTGGCGTTGGTTCGCTCTGCGCATTCCCGTTATTGTAATAGCAGGAAGCCGTAAAGCTCTCCTTTGCCCCGCTCACCGTAAGGGTGCCGCCGTTTGGCATCAGCCCTATGGTCATCTGCTTTTTGAATACCGCATAGAGTGTGACCGATTCCTCGCTGCTGATAAGATACTCCGAAAGCACCTTCTTTTCAGCGGAATTATCCTGCCGCCAGCCTACAAAAGAATACCCCTCCAAGGAAGCATCCGGCGCGGCGGCAATGGCGTCCTCCCGATCCGGCACTACCCGTTCCAGCGCATAGCCCGTGTCGATCTGATAAGTCACTTTGACGCCTGCGGCATATACCC
>CAMWMO010000074.1 GCA_947175305.1 uncultured Lachnospiraceae bacterium | reverse complement strand
TATTCCGAGGGATTGCCTTATAATTTCATATTCAGGGGCGGAGCCTTTTATCATTCTCCGATCTAGTATAGGCAGATCAGACAGAATGGTTTTGACCATATATATGAGGAAGATTTTTTTGCGGAAAATGTATACTTTATAGAGAGAGAGGAACCTGATGAGAATTTATGCAATGTGATGGAGGAAAAATTTCCGGGATGCACGTATGAAATTACCGATGAAGAAGATGGATTTATTGTTTATAAGTACCTAAAAAAGTAAAAGAAATGTGAAATCATTATGTCGAAAAAAGGTATGATACTATTCCTGCTCATGCAGGTTATGAATGTTGTGTTTTCATTAAATGGCGTTTTAATGAAGCTGGCGTCAGTTTCGTGGCAGGAGAACGGGTTGTTTGCGTTAAAAACGATAGCGGTTCTGTTTGCGGCTGTGATTGTGTTAGGGATTTATGCGGTGGTATGGCAGGCGATATTGGGCAGGGTGGACTTGTCGCACGCATATTTGAATAAGGGGACAACGGTATTTTGGAGTCTGCTGTGGTCTGCGGTCGTATTTCGGGAACAGATTACGTTATTTAATATTGTGGGCGGGATCGTTATTTTCTTAGGGCTAATAATGGTAAATTATCATGAATAGATGGATCGCAGTTTTTTTATATATTTGCAGCGGGTTGATTGCTGCCATATCTCAGCTTCTTATGAAGACGGAGGCGACAAGGTATAAAGAGGAAAGCGGCATCAGGCGCATTCTTCATTTCAAAGTAATGCTTGCATATGGACTGATGTTTAGTACGATTTTCATCAATATGCTGGCAATGCGTTATGTGCCGTATAAGTATACGGCTGTATTGGCAACATTTTCCTATATTTTTGTACTGTTACTCGGATATTTTGGTTTAAAAGAGCAGATTGGAAAAATAAGAGCTGCCGGAGCATGTGTTATTCTTGCCGGAATTGTTATATTTAACTGGGGGTGACAATAAAGTGGCAAAAGAAGTAGTTGAGGAAAGAAAAAAGATATCAGTGATTGTTCCTTGCTACAATTCTGAAAAATCGATCAAAGCTGTAGTCGAAAATGTATTGCATACATTGAAAGAAAAATATATATGTCAGATGATTCTCGTGAATGATTATTCGAAAGATAATGTCTGGGATGTGATCACGGAACTGTGTTCATGCTACGATAATGTGATCGGGCTTTCACTTGCCAGGAATTTTGGACAGCAGTCTGCCAGGATGGCGGCTTTGGAGTATGTGACAGGTGAGTATGTGGTATTCATGGATGACGACGGACAGCATGAGGCCTCAGATATCCTTCGCATGATAGATAAACTGGAAACTGGATATGATATAGTATATGCTTATTTTCGACACAAAAAGGAAAGTGGATTCCGTGTATGGGGAAGTAAGATAAACCGCAGGATGACGGATTGGGTCATGGGAACCCCTAAAAATGTGCATACCAGCAGTTTTTTCGTCGCAAGGAGATTTGTGGTGGACAAGCTGCGAGATTACTACAATCCATCACCGTATATATTCGGATATTTTATGCATATTACAAGGAATATAGCAGATATCGAGGTAGAGCATCATGAGCGTATTTATGGAAAGAGTGGCTATACGCTGAGGAAGCTCATTGGTTTGTGGATGGAGGGATTTACCGGCTTTTCCATTGTCCCCTTAAGAATAGCAAGCATTGTGGGCATGGGCATGGCGGTGGCTGGATTTATATGGGGAATCGTCTGTATTCTTCACAAGCTGTTGAATCCGGCCGTGGCTGCGGGATATACTTCTCTTATAGCCGTTATCCTGTTTTGCTGTGGGATGATTATGATTATGCTGGGATTGTTGGGAGAATATGTTGGCAGGATTTTTATGAATTTGAATCATTTGCCGCAATATGTAGTCAGAGAAAGATTGAATGTAGAAGTCGATAGAAACAGTTGATAGATGTGATACTGGAAGCGAGATTGATTTTTTATGGGACAGGAGAGAGGATATGTACGAGAATATTAGTGAAATAGAAAAGAAGTTTAAAATATCAGAGTTTCCCTTGAACGTAGCTATCGAAACGGGGAATTATTGTAACTTGAATTGTATCATGTGTGCAAACAATAAGCTGACCAGACCAAAAGGGCAGATGAATATCCTGCTGTATAAAAAAATCATAGATGAGATCGCACAAGAAAATCCTTATACAAGAATATGGCTTGATTATTATGGGGAACCTTTGCTGCAGAAGTTTAAGATTTTTTATATGATCGATTATGCTGTAAAAAAAGAATTGCAGAATATCAGTATGAATACAAATGCAACACTGATGGATGAGGAAATGGCAGAGATGCTGTTGGATTCCGGAATAGACTTTCTCAGCATTGACTGTGATGGGTTTTCTAAGGAGGTATATGAGAAAATTCGTGTAAATGCGGATAGAGATGTTGTGTATGCGAATATTGAACATATCTTAAAGCGTAAGCAGGAGCGGGGTCTAAAGAAGCCAATCATTGAGGTCAAAGTAATGGAGATGGAGGAGAATGCGCATGAGATAGATCAGATCATTCGGTATTGGAGAGAACGCGGAGCATGGACCGCGGTTAGAAGATTAATCTCATGGGGGGGACAGTGTGGGGACATTGCGCCCGAAAAGGTAGATGCAAGGATTGCCTGCGGTAATGCAGTGGGAATTTTCCCAATCACCTGGGATGGAAGGGCAACGCTTTGTGTTATGGATACCAATGCTGACTATCAGTGTGGAGATATGAATACGAGCACGATCAAGGAGGTCTGGCAAAAGAGAAACGAGGAATTTGTGAAGAAGCATATGGAACATCGCTTTGATGAACTCCCTGTATTTTGTCAGGAGTGTACGGACTGGGAGATTGTCGGTGAAAAGCGATATGATGAGAATGGTAATGAGGTAGGTAAAAATTACGAGGAAAGAGCAGAGATGCTTGGAGAAAATGGATGAGCAAAATTCTGATTACCGGTGCGGCCGGATTCATCGGAACCCATGTGACAAAGCATTTGCTGGCGCAGGGATATGATGTCATAGCGTTGACAAATTCTGAAAAAATAGATATGCGGTCGGAAGGGCTTACCATTGTTAAGGCGGATATATGCGATGAGGAATTTGTAAAAAAAGTGTCGCAGGTGATCGGACGCTGCCAGACGGTGGTTCATCTGGCGGCGGATATTCATGTACCCGGAGACGAACGGACTATTCAAGTGAATTGTCTCGGAACCTATCATGTGACAGAGTTGGCAAATGAGTTGAAAGCAGATAAGCTGATTTACATGTCCAGCGTACCGGTTATCGGGAAACCGACTGTCATACCTGTTACAGAAAACCACCCATTACAGCCTGAGACGTTATATCATATCACGAAGCTGGCGGGGGAAGGTATTGTGAATCAGGTGGGTAGACCTGAGATGGCGAAGATTATTTTACGGATACCATCTCCTGTCGGGAGAGGGATGCGGCAAAACGCCTTTTTGTATCGTATCATAGAGCAGTGCCATAAGGGTCAGGATATTCTGCTTTATGGAGCGGGCGGCAGAGTGCAGAACTATATTGATGTGCGTGATATCGCGGAAGCAGTCGGATTGTCGGTCGAAAAAGAGGCGGAGGGTGTTTTCCTAATTGCCGGAGAAAGCGCTTCCAACTTGCAGGTGGCGAAAAAATGCATTGCCTGTACAAATGCCCATGTACAGATTGTTTTTAGCGGCATAGAAGATACAGAGGAGACGGACCGCTGGGAAATATCCGGAGAGAAGGCCAAAGAAGTGTTAGGGTATGCGCCTCGATATGCCTTAAAAGAAACGATAGAGTGGATTTGCAGTGAATTGTAAGAGGAGAAGCAGACTGTGCGCTTCATTGTTTTTTCAGACCTACATGGTAATTCCGATGCATTGGATGCTTTTTTAATTAAAATACAGCAGGAATCCTATGATCGTTTGATTTTTTGCGGAGATATTTTTGGGTATTATTATAGCCAGCATGAAATCATAGAAAGACTGGATCGATTGGAGGATCTGATCTGGTTAAAAGGGAATCACGATGAATATTTTCTGCAGCTGTTTCATGGAGAGAAACAGGAGAGTGATTTTGTAGAAAAATACGGTCATTCTTATTCGGATGTCAAAAACCGATTTTCAAAGTCAGAGTGTGAAAAGATTGAAAAGCTGAAATCAGAGTGTGTGTTTTTAGAGGAGAACTGCAAAATTGGGATTTTTCACGGAACACCGCAAGATTCGTTGGAAGGCAGACTATATCCCAGAGATTTGATTGAAGATCCACAAATATATCAGCAGTATGATATTGTTATTTTGGGGCATACCCATTGCAGAATGGAACGTTTTGTGGGAAGCACTCTGGTTGTTAATTCCGGTTCACTGGGACAGCCGAGAGATGGCAGCGGCTATGGCTATGCTGTGATAAATACGTTGGACAGAACAGTGCAGTTTGAAAATATCACATTGAATACAAGGGCGTTATACAGACAGATCGATCGGTATGATCCGGAACTTAAAAAGCTCAAAAGTGTTCTGGAGCGCAGGAAGGAAGATTTTATATGAGAAGGATTTTGGTCACTGCAATCAGCGGGGATGTTGCAAATGGAATTCTTAAAATTTTGCAGGAGACGGAAGACATCGTGTATGGCTGTGATATCTATGATTATCCAGTTGGGATGGACAGAGTTACCACCTATTGGAAGAGCGATGCGGCAGTCGATCCTGCTTATATTGAAAATCTTTTAGAGAAATGCAGAGAATATCAGATTACGCATTTGATTCCCGCCAATGAAGTGGAGATCAAGGTGCTATCCAAAAATTTAAGCCTTTTTCAGGATGCCGGAATTAAGGTGATGATCAATGATCCTGATATGATAGGAACACTGCAGGATAAATATGAAACTGTCCGGATGTTGGATAGAATAGAGGGGGTCACCGCCCCTAAGACTTATCTTTACGACGAATTTGCGGAGGATGGGAAAACATATATTGTTAAGCTCAGAAATTCCTGTGGTTCTAAGCTATTGAAGAAGATAAAGAAAATTGATGAGATAAATGAATTGAAAGTGGACGTTGAGGATATTGTTATTCAGGAATATATAGATGAGGAGGCGCAGGAATATACGATAGGCGTTTTTTCTGATGGCAGGGATACTTCGACGATCATTTTCCGAAGAGAACTGAAGCATGGGTATACTTCTTTTGTGGAATTGGTGGAGGATGAGGGAATTCGTGATATTGCAGAAAAGATAGTAAATTATATGGATCTGCGCGGCTATATCAATATTCAATTAAGAAAACATGGAAAGAAGAATTATATTTTTGAGATCAATGCCAGAATCTCGGGTTCCGTATATTTTCAGTATATGCTGGGACACAATATTGTAATATGGTGGCTGGATCTTCTGGATGGTAAGGTTGGCCATGTATACGAGAACAAATATAAAAGAGCAATCGGAATCCGGGAGCTGACAGAAAAGTTTGTGATAATGGAGTAAAAGTATGTATTATTTTATTTACGGTACTACGGATTTGGCGGAGAATCTTTTGTATTTATTGTTGAAAGATAATATAGAGATTGCCGGATTTGTTGTAGAAAGAAAATACATTACAGACGAGTTTAAGGCAATCTCTTTTAAGGATGAGATCAGAAAGCTGCCGGTTATTCCGTTTGAAGAAATGGAAGAGTATTACAAAAAAGAAGAGATCGCTATTTATCTTTGTATAGGTTATACAAACATGAATCGTGCCCGCAGGGAAAAATTTAAAGAGATTAAAAAGCGGGGCTATCGTATAGAGAATTATATACATAGGACAGCTTGTGTGGAAACGGATAAGCTGGGAGAAGGCAATCTGATCTTTGAGCAGGCTTATGTAGGAATGTATGCAGAACTTGGAAATGGAAATATTGTTTATCCGAGGGCACTGATCGCGCATCATACAAAGATTGGAGATTTTAATTATTTTGCTATTTCCGCATCTGTAGCTGGGCATGTTATAATTTCGGATGAGAATTTTTTTGGTAATAATGCGACAACGAAAGACAAAATTGTAATTGGAAGTGGAAATCTGATTGGTGCCAATTCCTATGTACAGCGGGATCTGTCTGATGAAAATGTAATTGTACCAATGCAAAGTGTTATATTGGAGAATAAGAAACCAACGGATTTTATGTAAATAAATGAGGCGCTCAGTGTATGGATAAAAAATTATCGTTTGTGATCCCGTGTTATAAATCGCAGAAAACGGTTGGCGCTGTGATTGATGAAATAAGGGAAATGATCCATAAAGAGGGGAAATATGATTATGAAATCATTTTGGTAAATGATGGCTCACCCGACAACGTGTGGGACGTTATCAGAGAATATGCAAGCCAGGATGATCATATTCTGGGAGTTAATCTGGCAAAAAATTTCGGGCAGCACAGCGCAGTGCTGGCAGGATACAATTACTGTACGGGAGATTATGTCATTTCCCTCGATGATGATGGACAGACACCTGCAAGAGAAGTCCCCAGTCTGTTGTGCGAGTTGGAAAAGGGTTATGATGTAGTTTACGCGAAATATGACGAGATGCACCAGAAAGCTTTTCGGCGTTGGGGATCTGACTTTGCGCGGCGTATGTCGGATTATATCTTTGGTGTTCAGGGATATTATACAGGCAGTTTTTTTGTTGCACGTAAATTTATCATTGACGAGATCATCAGATATAAAAACTGCTATCCGTATCTGGGTGGTCTGGTTCTCAGAACTACCAGAAATATCGGATATGTATCTGTACAGCATAATGACAGATTGGAGGGACAGTCGGGGTATAGTTTAAGAAAACTGGTTTCACTGTGGTTTAATGGGTTTACCGCATTTTCGGTCAAACCGCTTGAGATCAGTGCGTATATCGGATTTTTATTTGCTATTATCGGTTTTATTTATACGATCATAATCATAATCCGGAGATTGTTCGTTCCGGAATTGGCGGCATTGATTCCGTATGGCTGGAGTTCCCAAACGTCTATTCTGCTGATTATAGGTGGACTGATTTTAGTCAACATGGGACTTATGGGAGAATATATTGGACGTATTTATATTTGTATCAACAACTCACCGCAGTTTGTTGTAAAAGAGGTGTGTGGAAATGTGGCTGAGAAATCCGCAAAAGAAATTAAATAATTTTAGGCAATTAAGTAA
>CAMWMO010000073.1 GCA_947175305.1 uncultured Lachnospiraceae bacterium | reverse complement strand
GTTTCCTGATTGTTGCATCGAAAACACCGGTCTTCCCGTCCCGAATACCCTCCACAAACTGTTTGGGATTTAGATAAACGGACTTTCTTGGAATGACTTTCCATTCCAGTTCCCGACAATAAGCTTCTAAATCATGAAACCATTGCAAGGTTCCTTTGACACTTCCTCTTGCGGTCATTTTATCAGAACTCTGGATCTGATATTTTTTCTCATCCCAATCTTCGTACAGAAGCCGTACAAAAAGCTGCTCCATAGTCATCTGTCTGATGCCGTATACATCCAGATCCGGCAGCACGCCTGTAATATAATTCAGTAAAATCCGATTGCTGCCTACGATATAAAAATCGTCCGGTTTGAAACGTTCCTGATAATTATATAAAATAAATGAAATCCGGTGCATGGCGACAGTGGTTTTGCCCGAACCGGCAACGCCCTGTACGATGATATTGTGGTAAGGCGACTTCCTGATAATATCATTCTGCTCTTTTTGAATCGTTGCAATGATCTCACTCAGTACCGCCTGCTTGTTTTTGGCAAGATATTTGGTCAGTAGATCGTCATTTGCGACAACCTCCGTATCGAAAAAATCAAGAAGTCTGCCGTCCTCAATTTCATAGGTACGTTTTAGCTCCAGATCAATGGCGATCTGTTTCCCTTCCGGGGCAGAATAACTGCATTTTCCAAGTCCGTTTTCATAATAGACATTGGCAACGGGCGCACGCCAGTCTACAACCATCCAATGCGTCGTATCTTTTGAAACGCCGCCTTTTCCAATGTAGATGGATTCCTCTTTATCTAGGGTTTCATCGTGAAATACGATTCTGCCGAAATAGGGTTTGACTGCGGCTTTCGCATTTCTTGCCAACGCTCGTTTCATATGGTCATGGAGTGTGATCGTATTGTTCAGTATGGTATAGACCTCCGCATCATTGTCGTGATAATGCGCCAGCATCTCATCAATGTCCGCTCCCATCCGGGCAACCTCTTTGCTATAGTTTTCCACATTGCCACGAACGATGGCAAGCGTCTTTTCAAGATACTCCTTTTCTGCTTTTTCAGATATTCCCGCTACTTCTTTTTTCCCGCCCTGGCTCATATGCGTACCTCCTTTTGTATAATTATTAATTGTAGCGAAAAGCGAAAAAAAATAATAGACTTTTATTTTATTCTGTGTTAAACTATACAATGAAGTGTGAGTAAAAATCGCGCTTCTTTTTTCGTTCATTTTCAAACGCAAAAAGCAAAAGACTACAGACAAAACATTGTCCATAGCCCTTCAAACACTCCATCTGTATACAGAAAATAGGTTCTCGTCTTTTATCCCACATTTCACTCAAATCGCGGAACATAATTACCAGATATATTATTGATCCCGCTTGCATAAGCATACCATCTCATAAACACGGTAAGCCCACTTAAAAAGCGGCTGTCTTCCTTATGCTCAGCCTTAAAAGTATCATCCATCAGGTCATATACATGATAGATCTGTCCCTTTAAGCTACCTGAATGAGATACGGAAAACGAAACATCGATATCCCTTCGATCTCCGTTTAAAGAGACCCATAAATAACCTTTCTCCGCCGCAGAAGAATCTTCTTTGTAGAAAAGCTTGAAATCTTTAGGGGGTTCCACCGATTCATCTTCCATACTGCCTCTGCCCGTTTGATTTCTATACATCCAGTTCCAGCCGCTGTTAAAATCTAACCCTCCATCTAATGTATAGCCAGTATTTTTCTCTATTTCTTCTGCATCAATAGCAGGAATCTCCCACTGATCTGTCACATACAGGGCTGCCTGCCGCAAAAAATCTTTCGTTTCCTCACATTGATAATAATAATCAGAATTGTAATAAACCCAATCGTCTGACCTGCCGCCATACGCTTTATTTTCAGCCAATCCCTCTTCATAATTCGCATTCCCGGCTGCTCTCGCGTTCATTTTCGCAAAAATCTCGTACACCTGACTCACAATTAACTGATTGTCCTCTACATTATGCCCGGATGTCTGACATTTCTGTGTCCTGTATATCCTCATGGAAACACAACATTCTTCCAAGTAATCTTTCACATCGCTCTCACTGATCTTTCCCGCATAATAATCCGTCATACAATAATAGATATCATTTTGCATATCATATCCATATTGATCAGCAAATACACCCCCCGGAGGCATTCCTTTCACCACTTGATAATTTGGATAGCACTCACACATGATTTTATTGATCTTTTCAGCTGTTTCCAAAGAATCCACCGTTTTTCTCGCAGTCAAATCTGTCTGCTTTCCTCTTTCCTGATAACGCAAACGATCCCCGCACCTTATTGCCACAGTCATGATATCAATTGGCTCGGGCTTATTTTCCCCAAATTGAATATTACCGTAATTCATATGAGAAATCTCCTCCTTTAATAGTGCCACCGTTCCTGCCTATTGGTGATATACGCCCTATAATTTCTCCAACTTATACAAAAACGCAACATAAAATTCTCGCTCTTTGATGCGGGCCTGCTGCGCCTCGATACTTCTATACCCAGACCCCAGAGGATGATCCAAATCGTACAGCGCCTGTTTCGTTGCCCGGATGGCAGATCCCACAGTGCTTCCCAGAATATCCGAATAATCCGCTTCACCCCTTAACATTTTGTTGCATCTCTGTACCATCATCTGAGATATATGGCTCATCATGCCGTTTTTCTGGATGCCCATACCGTTCGCATAGACTTCCTTCGCCGCCTCCATCCATGCATCCTTTACTTTCTGCGGCGCATGCGGGCCAACCATCTCAAATGCCTGTTCGTCATGATCGACTGTATTGTCCTGTGCTGCTTTTTCCTCCACAATTTCCATGAATCCCGCAGTCTCAGAACCAGCACTTTTTTCTGTCTTTCGTGCGGCATATCCTGCCATCTGGTAACCTACTCCAATTCCATTGACACTCATTTTACAAGCCCTCCCCTATTGCTACTTATAACACTTTCCTGAACTGATACCGATACATATCGGAATACATATTGCCGGAATACTGCGGTGTCAGCCGATTATTCAATGCATTCATATCCACCGCGAATCCACTGTCCACCACGGAAAACGCACCGTTACTGAACTGGAACTGTGAGGTAAAATCCGGAATCCCCAAGTCACCGCTTATCCTAATATTTCCTATGATATTTCTGAGGGCATCCCGCATCTGATCAACCTTAACATTATCCTTTGTATGGTTGATCAGCTTATCCGCCTTGCCGGGCAGACCGCCAATGTTCCCGTCAGGCAGCATATAAAGATTCTTCAAGGAGACATCCTGTCCGGTAACGCCTTTCAGGTAACGCTTCACCTCCTGCACGTCCGTAGCATATTGGTATGCGTTCTCAGGCAGATTCCCCACGCTGTCCGCAATCCCTATGTAATGCTGATACATCTGATCACTGTACTTTTTCTCTATCAGATTCTGCACCTGTTCCCGAATAGTTTCATCCTCTATCCCGTCCACAGTCACATCCCCGTTGCTTCCAATCCTTACGCGCATCCCCTCGATCTCGTCACGGGAGATGCCCATGCCTTCCAGCTCCTTCACAAAATCCTCTGAAAAACTGTCTTTCAGTTCCGCTTTCTGCTGCGCCTTTTCAAAGTCTTTCAGATTGGCAAAAATTTTGACATATTCCAGTTCCGCGTCGCTTAAATCTTTTCCCTCCGCCATATCCTGCAGCAGTTCCTCCACCGTGCGGTCTCCCTTATACTTCTTTTCTTCCGGCAGGCTGTCAAACTGCCTCCGGTGGAGTTCTTCCAGCTCCTTTATGTAATTCTGCTCTGTCTCCTGCAGGACTACATTATATCGATCCAGATAGTCCCGCCAGTTTTCATCTTTCCGACTGTATGTGCTCTGTAAATCTCCATACGCTTCCCTTACGGCATCCGTCTTTTCATGCTCCTTGTTTTCGGTAACATGGAAGCTGATCCTATAGTAGTCATCCGGGGAAACCTCCTCCCCGTTTCCATTTTCTACCTTAATGCAATATTTGTTGGTCACGATATCCCAATTAGGGATGCTCAGCTTTTTCCGGCCTTCTCCGTCCCACTCTGCCTTTCCCACCTGATTGCCGTATTCATCATACAGGGTGAGGTCGTAATCACAGCCTTTCGGCATATCAATATAAGCTTCCACACCAAAATAATTCCGTTGAAAGTTCAAAAATGGGATGGAAAAGTTATAGAAATCCACATCCTTTGCATCGCTGAGATTACCTCTTAAGCTGCTGGTCTCGTCCTTGATCAGAAAGTTCAAGTCCAGAAATGTGCTGCCCTTCTCCTGATCGGAAACCTCATAAGTGGTATGCTGCCTGCGGTAAGTGTCATTGCTGCTGAGCGTACAGGTATCCTCCTGTAGCATCATGTTTTTCTTCAATCTTCCATCAAAAAACGCCTCTGTCTCTTTACCCGACATGAAGAATACCGGCCTCTTCCTGAAAGCCGCACCCCATTCAGCACTTTGCTCATTTACCGCATTGATTCCCATGCCTAAAAAGTCCTCCTTTGTTGTCAACTATTTTTATGACGGCTCCTCTGTTTAAAATGAGGGAAGTTACCACCTATAAATAATACGAATCAGCCCTCAAAAAAGTTTCATTTCTCTTAACGGAAATACCATGAGCTGTCCGGATTTTCAAATGCCCTATTTGTCTGCTGGCAGGTGATATACCCTTCCAGATTTGCCAGCCGCATCTTATAAGCCTCATCCAATCCGGCTAAATCTTCGGCAAGTGTCAGCGACCTTTTCCCTGTAAGTTCATAGTAAACTTCACGATCACCATTTTCATGTGCTTCTATGATTTCATTGTAACGTGTCTCATAGGTATCCATAATAGATTTCTTTACATCTTCCGCATTATAATTCCCGTTTTTTAATGTCAGACTGCTGCTGCTCCGCATTGCCGTATAATGTTCCCATGCGACCTCATTTGTATTTTGTATTGTCACTTCCCTGGCATGAATATCATCTGAATCAGGCTCAAATTTGCCTACCATCTCCCGAAGCATATTTCTTCCTTCACCAGAAACAGAAAAATGTATTGACTCCTTCTCCATCTTGGGAATTGCTTCTCTAACAGTTGTTTTTCCCTGTATATGGTTTGCAGCCTTTATCAAATAATCATACTTCTGTCTCACTCCGCTGATAGCCACTTCTTAGTCCCCCTTTTTCTGCATAAAAATAGCGTTACTCTCCATCATAATTTCTATCCTTAGAAAACAACGCCATCCATAGCTCTATATTCAACTTTGTCTTATATCCGAAACATTCCTCTCTGATTCCGGATTAGCCAAACCAATCATACCTGTTTGCCAGCGAAGAATAAGGCGATCCGGTAGAAGAATACTGACTGGACAAGCTTCTCTGGTTGGTTCTAGCATTGTCAGAGACCCGGCCCGCCGCATATGCCGCCTTTTTGGTAAAGCCTGTGGTATTCCCGAGCACCTTTTCCAGAGTATCAATATCTGCCCCTTTCAGCTTATCCTTATCAACACTCAGTTTTCCGTCCTTTGCGACACTGATTCCGACGCTCTCCAGCGCCTCCTTATTATTGACAGCCGCAGAATTTAACATCTGGCTGTAATAATCATTCAAGGTGCCGGACGTATTCTTCAATGCAGAGAGCGTATTATTATACTTTCCCACAAAGTCCTCTACCGCATTGTATATGTCCTTGTTGTCTCCGCTCTCCCGTGCCTTGGAAAAAAGGGAATCCTCCCCGCTCTCCATAAAGACAGATGCCGCCTCCGATAACTGATCCGCTGTCTTTTCCAGCTTTTCATATTTGATTCTGGTGGCAGCATTCGTTTTACTGCTCTTGTTCAGAGCGCCAAGCGTGGTGTTCCCGGAATTACCCTTAATGTAGTTTAAGAGTGAAGCGCTATGGATTGGCATCCCTGCTCTCCTTGCTGATCTGTTCAGCATCTGTGTCGTGATTCTCATCATGTTCTTAGTCCTCCTGATTCATAAATTTTTATTGTACTTCCTTTTGTTGAAGCATGACCGTGACCTTGAATACATCACGCTCCGCTTTCATATCCATATAACCAAGATAACGGTCTGCCACATCTTTTACATTTTTCAGACCGATACCATGCTCCATCAATATATCCGGCAGACCGCTTTGTTTCCTTGTTGCCGGAATACCCTCCCCGTCTTTCCAATCCAATTTCCCGTCAAAGCTATTCTCCACCTCGATCAGCAGGAAAGAATCCTTTCTTCTCAAAACAAGGCTGATATAACGTTTTTCCTGTTCCACGTTTTCACAAGCTTCTATGGCATTATCCAGAAGGTTATTCAATACGATTCCCATATCAAATGCCTCTATGGTGTCTGTCCCTTGGTAATCAAACTTTACCCGGAATGCGATCCCAGACTTTATCGCCCCTTGGTATTTATCATTAATGATGACATCGGTCACCGCATTTCCTGTACTGAACTTATAGTCCAGTTCCTGCATTGTTTCATCCAGTCTGCCAACGTATGTTTCCACTTCCCCATACTTTTCTCCGGCAACAAGCCCTTTGATATTTGCCATATGGCTTTTCATCTCATGCCGTACTTTTCGGATACTTCCATAGAAGTTTTCTGCCTCTTCCAACCTCCTTCTCATGGCTTTCATCTGCTGTTCTTCCACAAAATGTTTTTCTCTCTCGTCCTGTAACTCCTTGTACCTATGAAAAATATAAATGGCGGAGATTTCACCGACACAGATCAAAACCGCGATCATCGGTATCTTCCATATCATCTCTCTTCGCTCGGTAAAAAGGAAAAAAATATCCTGATCCATCTGTACCACAGAAAGATCCACAACCATCCATGTCAGCATACTTCCCACAATGTTAAGTGCTGACAGAAACATGGCTTCCTGCCAGTTCATGGAAAACGGCTTTTTTACAATTCTTCCGACAATCCCTATCATAAGCAGAAATGCCAACGTATAAAATAAAACATTCATACTCTGACAAATCATCTGGGTTTTATACATGAGAAGCATATATTCAGCATCCCGAACATCAATCCTGTCCAGCATATCATCTGACAAACATTGGTAAATGCTGTTTGAGATCAGAAAACTCATGCAATGAAAATTGTAAAACAGCAGCAACGTAAAAATCGCCTTTTCCAGATGCCTCTCATATTTTATCCGGCAGTATCCTAAAACAAGAGCTGCCGATACTATATGTCTCATCAT
>CAMWMO010000072.1 GCA_947175305.1 uncultured Lachnospiraceae bacterium | reverse complement strand
CCGCTGAAGGCTATGAGCCGGGACACAGCCAGCCCTCCTTCGACAAACAGTTTGCCAGAGACTGGCTGAAAGCCAACGAGGGACACGACTGGACGCTTCCCGAAGATATCGTTCAGAAGACGATTGATAAATATCTGCAGGGCTACGAGCTTCTGACAGGAAAGAAATTATAGTATATTTCTAGTTCGGCGCATCAGACCATTTCCATTTTTGCCTGATGCGCCGCATCATATATCTGACTCTGTAACCAACGGGCACCGTCGTTTTCTGTACAAGCTCCGGATAATATCGCCGCAGCGCATAGCTGTTCGGCAGCCAGCTGGACAGTCTTCTCTTGAAGGCAAGAAGCGACTTCTCCATCCTCATCAGAATCTTAACCCGCTCAGATAAAAAGATGCAGTCCTCTTGAAACAGCAGCTTTTGAAGTTCTTCCGGCAGACTCTCCTTATCCGGCGGCAGGATCTCCAATTCCGTGATGCCCCAAGAGACTCCCTCCCATTTCTCGATCCGAAGTTCCATCTCCCGCACGCCTTCCCGGGCTTCAAAGGAAAAAAGATTGCTTTTTCCGTTCGGATGTATTTCCACTCCGAGAATCTCTCTCCCTGTGTCAAACCGAAAATCGACTGTCAAACTGTCTGTCTCGCAGTTCCCACGGGCATAGACGGCAATTCTGCCGACAGTCACAGGATGATCAAATTGAATCCATACCCGCTTCTCTTGATCCGATTCCTTCGGTCTCCAGCCGCATTCTTTCAGGACAAGCTCTCCTTGCAGCACATCTCTGCAGTCAAACAGCTTAAAGTCCCGGAGATATTCAGGGTTCCCGGAAGAGGCGCTAATCTGTGCCCCATACAAAAGATTGTCGGTATTTCTTTTGAAATACACTTCGTCAATATTGATGATCTCATCGGCCTTCTGCCAGATCTCCTGTGTCTTATAACACCGGAAAGCCCTGTAAAGAAAATTATCAACAAGGCGGGGCGTCGCACAGTCCTCCGGCATGGCAAACCGAAACATGTCCTCCTCTGTGTAAGGTGACTGCGATAATTCCGCAAGCACCGTTCCCTTTCTCGGTATATCAAAGAAGTCCGGTCGGCCCTTCCACACACCGTCATAGGCAAAGCATTTCAACACCAGCGGCCGATAGGAGGGATTCTCCCGAAGCAGTTCTCCCAGACACTCTTCTACGAGAAGGGACGCCGCCCTGTGATCGGGATGCTTGTCAAAGTCCACCGCCAGAAGAATATCGGCCTGCACTTCTTCCAGCACATCCTTCAGATCCCTCTTCAGATCCGCCCTGCGATAACTGCTATGCCTGCCTGACCTTTCCCATCGATAATCCCCATGTCCTTCCAGCCCATAGGTTTCCGTTCTCCCCGCCTCTGAGACAAGAGGCCTGTCTCCATCCTGATGATATAGGTGTACCCCTTCTTTCCAGCCGTCTCCATAGCCCAGAAAAAAAATGTGAGATTCCTCTATGCCATACAGCTTTGTCAGCACATGGAGGGATTCTCTCAGGCGTACCTCCGCTTCATGGGCAAAAAAATCACCGTTCGTCGTAAACACCACATAAGCTTCATAGTCCCCGCTCTGTGCAAGTGTCTTAAAAAAACCGCCGCCCACAAACAGCTCATCGTCCTGGTGCGGCACCGCCAGTAAAACCTTCTGCATCGCTTCTGTGTTCCCTTCTCTTTCCGAATAGCATCTCCATAATTTGCGCCAATCTTTATGAAAAATTTTTCCTTTTCTTTTTTAAAAACCGTATTGACATATTGATATCAAAATGATATCATGCATATATCAAGCAAATACACTACAGAAAGCACAGAAGAATCACTACTGTGACAGAAAGGAATCAATTATGGAAGAAAAAGTATTGAACAAAAGCAAAAACGGTATGGCGATGCTCCTTTTCACGCTCTTACTCTATGTGGCAGCCATCGCAGCGATCATCGTGGGCGGCAATGCAAGCGGTCCCGCCGGGATCGTACTCTTTATCATCGGTATGCTCGTTGTCTGCCTTGGCTGGATCCTTTTCTGCGGCCTCAAGGTGCTGCGGCCTCAGGAGGCGTTGGTACTGACCCTGTTCGGCAAATATGTAGGCACCTTGAAAGAGGAAGGCTTCTACTGGGTGAATCCCTTTTGCAGTGCATTAAACCCGGCAGCGGAGACCAGACTGAAACAGAGCGGAGACGTGGATGGTGCAGGCACCGGACTGCTCCAGCCTTCTACGGGCGTAAGAAACGCCAGCCTGCAGGCAAACACAGGCACAAGCAAAAAGATCTCCTTAAAGATCATGACATTAAATAACAGCCGTCAGAAAATCAACGACTGTCTTGGAAATCCCATCGAGATCGGCATCGCCGTGATGTGGCGGGTGACGGACACCGCAAGGGCCGTATTCAACGTGGACAACTATAAAGAATATCTATCCCTCCAGTGTGACAGCGCCCTCAGAAACATCGTACGCCTCTATCCTTATGATGTGGCGGAGAACGTGGACACCACCGGGGACGGTCAGGCTGACGAGGGAAGCCTGCGCGGCTCCAGCGAGCTTGTAGCGGAACGGATTCGAGGAGAGATTCAGAATAAAGTAGAAAAAGCCGGTCTGGAGATCATTGAGGCACGTATCACCTATCTGGCTTACGCACCTGAAATAGCAGCTGTTATGTTACAGAGGCAGCAGGCGTCAGCCATCATTGATGCGCGCAAGATGATCGTGGACGGCGCGGTCGGCATGGTGGAGATGGCACTAGACCGTCTCTCCGAAAAAGAAGTGGTAACACTTGATGAGGAGCGCAAGGCAGCTATGGTATCCAATCTTCTGGTGGTACTGTGCGGCAATCGGGATGCCCAGCCCATTGTCAACTCCGGCAGCCTCTACTAAATGGCGGACAATACCAAGAAACAGGTGCCGCTCCGTCTGTCCGGAAAACTCTATGACGCCATCGCAGCCTGGGCCGAGGATGACTTTCGATCTGTGAATGGCCAGATAGAGTATCTGCTGACAGAGTGCGTCCGCCAGAGAAAAAAGAATGGTTCGCCCATACCACAGGAGTTGGACGTTCCGCCCGAACTGGATATCTGAATCGAAAAAGACCCGACATACACTGTCAGGTCTTTTCTGTATCACGTGTTATTTATACTGGCGAACTCGCATTACATCACTGCACCACTCCATCGCCGCCTCTGGTCCAGACGATGTTCTGGCTGATCATCTGGTCGATATCCATGCCGATGATCTCGGAGGCGCGCGCCTTGGCCGCTCCCTCATTGGCTGTTCCCAGATTTTTATAGATATCGTAGGCTGGCTTGTGACTGCCGTCCAGATTGGTGATACCCAGATTCAGCTTGCTCTCCATCTCATGGGCATCATCCTTCAGGCGGAAGAGCATAAACGCGTCAATATCCGGCAAAGATGCCGCCTTCAGGTAACCATAGACGATCGACGCATCCTGCTTCTCTGTCCCGAAATAAGAGGTATAACCGATCTCCGCCAGGGAAATGCTGCGCACCTGCCCTGCCGGATTTAAGAAGCTGCTCTGGTGCATATAGTTGATAAGGATGTCAATGTTCTGCATGGTGATATAGGGGGTGGAAACACTCTGCTTCACCCAGACCGCCGGCCCGTTCCAGGCATAGGGATCATAGAGGGGTGAGTTGTAGGGATGGAAGGAAAGCCCCCAGTCAATGTTTCCTTCCCGGTTCATATAGTAGTTAAACCGGTCCAGATAATCCTTGGACAGGAAGCTTCCGGGATTCGACTTGCGCCCCCACTCCTGATCGATGGAATTATAGACCATTACGTTGGCATTCACGGCTTTCAGCTCATTGTAGACGATCCGGAACGCTTTGACATAAGCGCTCACATTCACCTCCAGGTTACTGGAATTCATATACCACCAGGAGGTTCTGGCGTTGACCTCATTGCCTAGGATCCAGTTGTCAATCTGGCCGTTGCCGGTCGCGCCGGAATAGCGCTGTCCCAGAAAAGCGCACACCGCTTTCAGATGCTGCACGCCGCCGTTCTCCGCCACATTCAGGGCATAGCTGGGACAATCCACGCCATCGCGTGCCAGCGGATGAATCAGATCCTGTGAGCCCGCGCCGCCTGCCTTGTTTAAGATCACCATGGACACCTGCATCCCCTGATTGTTAAAGCCCTTGACCATCTGGTCATAATGATCGATCCTGCCATTGTTAAAATAGTAGGTCTGCCCGTTATAGGTAAAAGGAATCGCTCCCGCCTCTCCCGGCGCCGCGCAGATCTCATCCAGATAGATATTGTAGACTACCTGCTGTATGCCCAGATCCTTGAGTTCCCCGCTTGCAATCGCGGAAACCTCCGGCAGAATCCCCTTAATGCCTCTGTTCATGCGTCCCGTGGTGTAAGCGGCATTCGCTCCCGGATTGGTGATATAATGCTCATCACTGACCTGGATCATCTGCCCGCCCCGTTTCACCGCTACCAGAAACTTACGACTTAAATTGGAGTCCGCCGTGTTATAGTTTAACGGAAAAGACGCCGTCACGGAAGCGCCCGCATCAACGCTGGCCACCACCGTTCCGACCGGGCCGTCCTGATAGACCTCATCCGCATAAATATAATATTTGCCGTCATCACTGGAAGGAACACTGCCCGATGTCAGGGTACAGGAAACATTTCCCCCGGAAATCTGACAGGAACTGATCGAAACAGGACGCCCCTCCGCTTGCACATTTGTTCCGAAGATTATGACCGACACAGTCAACAGCAACAGAAAGGCTGCTGTTCTGCCTCCGATCTTCCACATTTTTCTTTTGCACGTTTTCATATAAACTACCCTCTCTTAAAACTGTTTTCGCCTAATATGTTTATCTTATCATTTTTTGATGGATCGCGCAAACCTATCCTGCTATTAGATGACGATTTCGAGAACGCTCCCCTTTTCGCTGTTTCTGACCTGTATCTGCTGCGGTATGCTCTCCTTCAATTTCTCCACATGAGAGATGATCCCTACCAGACGCTGCCCCTCCGTCAGCTGATTCAGTACCGTAAGGGCATGCTCCAGCACATCATTATCCAAAGTGCCGAATCCCTCGTCAATAAACAGGGCATCCAGCCGCTTTCCCCCTGCGTGGTTTTGGACCACATCAGACAATCCCAGTGCCAGAGCCAGGGAAACGAAGAAGGATTCTCCGCCGGACAAGGATGAGACCAAACGGCATTTTCCCGTTGTCATGTCGAGCACCGTGATCTCAAGACCCGCCTTCGCATTATTCCTGCCGGCGCTTCTCTCATGGATCAGCTCATAGCGTCCACCGCTCATAATATCCAGCCGTCGGTTCGCCATAGTCAGAACCTCCCGGAACACATACCCCATGACATGACGGTCAAAGCTTAGTTTTCCTCCCTCTGCGTTGGTACCTACCGCCAGATCCGCCAGGCTGTTCAGCCTCTTCCATGTATTTTCCGTATCCCGCAGGATCTGATTGGCATCCCGCACCGCATCTGCCGTGCTGCGGTGATTTCTATATCGCTCCCCGCCGGAATCCAGACCGGCCTGTATCTCCCTATTCGCCTTGTCACATGCTGCGATACTCTCATTCAGCCGCTCCAGATCGATCTTTTCCAGATCCTTCGTCTCTATCTCCAATTCCCTGATGCGGCCGCCCACATTCTCCATGTCGTTCTCAAATTTTTGGATATCCGCCTTTTTGAGCCGAAGCCAGTCTTCCACCTCCCTATCTGTTTCGCCGGCCTGCTGTAGCAGCGTATGTACCTCTTCCATCCCACGGAATCCCTGCGTCTCTATTTCTGCCCGCAGGTTTTCTTCCGCTTCGTCTTTCTTTCCCTCAAAATCCGACAGGCTGTCCTTACAGTTCTTGTGTTCGCCAAACGTGGCATCATATTGTGTTTTTGCCCTGTCATAGCTTTCCTGTACTTTGCGGATTTTTCCGGTTCGATCGGTCCTCTCTTCAAGCAGCTTCTCTTTTTGGGCCTGTGCACTCTCCCGATCCGAATATTTCAGGCGCTTTCTCAGTTCGGCAAGGGCGGCTTCCAGACCGATTCTTTTCTCACCATGTGTCTGTTCAGCGGCCGCGCACTCCTTTATCCTGTCCTCACAGACTTTCCGCGCCTCCTCCGTCTTCTCCTGTCTCTCCCTTAAGTCTTTCAGCTTGTTACACTGTTCCTCCGCTTTTTCATACGCCTCCTGTGTTTTCTTTTTCCGGTCTTCACAGGCTTTTATGCACTCCTCCAGATAAGAGGTGCTGTCCAGCACATCCCACTCCGGGCAGTCCGGTGCAAACTCCCTAAGCTGTCTTATGACGCTCTCTTTTAATTCCCTAATCCCGCTTTTCAGTCCTGTAATTTTCTGAGAGCTTTCCTCTCTTTCCCTATCTTTGGCCTCCCAGGCAGCTCTGGCGGCATCCACATCTTTCTGCTCCGGCGTTCCCTCCACAAGCTCTGCGAAGCAATGCCCGTCCGTATAATGAAATGCGGTCCGGCAGACAGGACAGACCGCCTCCTGCTTTTCCTGCAGATCCCGTTCCAGTTCTCTTGCCAGCAAGCCTGCCTGTCCCTCGAGAAAGGCGTGATAAGTGGCTTGATAAACAGCATTCAGCTCCCCGGTTTCCGCCAGCAGCTTCTCCAGCAGGATCTGCTCCTTTCGCAGCCCCGCCTCCTGCCTGCGGATCTCCCCCGCCTGCTCCCGGATACCGCCCTTCGCAGTCAGTTTGTTCAGGTTCTTCGCCGCGTCGTCAAGCGCCGTCCGCAGCCGTTCCACTGTCGTCTCAATGCCATCCAACTCCCCGATCTGCTCCTTTATCGCATGCAGGGTTTTCTCCGTCTCCTCTTTCTGCTCCTCGGCTTCCTTTCTCTTTTTACAAGCCTGCTCCTCCTCTACCCGTTCTTTCTGCAAGGCACGGACCTTAGTTTCCAGATCGTCATGTTTGGGCAGATCCTCTTCTATCTCCGCAATAGATGCTCCCAACCGCTCGATCACCGGGGTGTTTTCCTGTTCGCAGGCGTCAAGCAGGCCCTTTTTCTCCTCTCTCTCTTTTTCCAGCTTCTGCAGCCTGACAGACAGGTTTTCTATTCTTTCCCTTGTATCCTGATATGCTTTTTTTGCCTTCTCGAACTGATCCTGCTTCGGCACGACTCTATGAAATGCTCTCTCCGTTTTATCGACCACCTCGGTCAACCGCTGTCTATTATACAAATCTGACTCTTCAGACGAATATAGAG
>CAMWMO010000071.1 GCA_947175305.1 uncultured Lachnospiraceae bacterium | reverse complement strand
CCCCCCCCCCCCAACCCCCCCCCCCCCCCCCCCCCCCCCCCCCCCCCCCCCCCAAATTTGTAATAGAGCTTGCAGTTCTTCTTATAGGTTATAAGTTTTATCGGAAAATCCCCATAGATGTTTTTTGGGAATTTCATTACGGCGTCTATCCATTATTGGTAATATTATTTTCAGCAGAGTTCATTGATACTATTCCAGGCATGCAGAAATTTTTAGTTTATTTGGGAAAGCATTCAGCTAATATGTATTTTGTGCATGCATTGTTTCTGTATCATTATTTGACAGACTTTATTTATGAAATGCCGTATTTTTTGATAACATATGTTTTACTAATAGGAATTTCACTGGGTACATCTGTCTTGGTCGAATGGATAAAAAAATTAGTGCATTATAATCAGGCAGTGGATCGGATAATAAAGTCTATAGTAAAGTAATCTCTGTTCCCGTTTCTGGTTCGTCAACATCTCCCGTCACTGCTGGAAGCTGAATCAATAGTATGCGATGATCATTCCATTGATCTGTGCCAATATCTCATGACAAAACGCTTTCTGAACGCAACCGGCAGCGAAGGGAGGGAATCTCTTACATTGATGAATTATAGATTATTCTGGAGATATAGATTTTTCCTATATTCCAGATCGGTAACAGCCTTGGTCAGATCCTCCGTGCGACCGGATTCCAGCAGAAGTTGAGTCAATTTAGCGAAACGAGATTCGCCTTCTGCGAGCCCTTCCACACGGCCTTCTGCCAGCCCTTCTGCCAGCCCTTCTGCAAGTCCCTCCGCACGACCTTCTGCAAGTCCTTCCGCATGACCCTCTGCATGACCTTCTTCTCTTGCCCTTTTGCGCTCCGCCGGCAGGTCTACGTCCTCAAAATATTCAAATAATACCGCCATATCCCGCTCCTTTACCTGATCAGTGAACTCCACGATCTCCTCTTCCGGAAGATGTAGATGTCGCAGCATGGATTCCGTTACCCTTGCAATGATGGCAAGCAGTTCATCCGTGGAATGCTCTGACAGGTCGTTCAGATAGTCTTTTGGTAGGTGCAGCTCTCTGAATGCCGCAATACTCTGCAGCCGGTTGATCAGCATCAACAGGGAAAGTTCATCCTTCTTTTCCACCAGTTCGCCCACGCTGTAGTCATTAAGCTGTACCAGTTTGTAAAAGAACTTGGGGGTGAAAGGCTCAAAAGCCTCATCGAAGTAGATCCTGTCTTTGATATTGCAGGGCGCCGTCCACTTCCCGCTCCCCTCATAGTATACGATGGGCAGGATCGGCGGATAGCGGAAGTCCTTCGTCCTGCTGATCCCCTTCTTTTTCCTCTCTATCTCTTTCTCATAGTCTTCCCATATGTAGACCATGTAGCGGAGAAGCTGCATACTCACATTATAATCCACTTTAGTCTTGTGTTCAATAAGAGTGACAAAAAATAGTGTGTCTTTTTCTGATATTCGTATACGTTTTACCGTATCCGAGTTACGCTCCTCTGTGAACATGGGTATGTAACGTTCTGTAACGTCCTCGATATCCTCCGCGCGGATATTTTTGAGCAGTGGGATATCCATGTAGTTTCTGAGGAACTGGGAGCAAAGCTCTGCGTTTCCAAAGATGAGTTTACTGCTGCTGTCATGATACTTGCTGTTGCTGATGTGTTTCTTCTGGGATGCTTTTTTCTCTTTTGGCATAAAGACTCCTTTCGACGCGGACAATAACAGAATAAGAGGAATGACCTACTCTGCATTGCCGGATGTAGATGAGCGGTTGTAACAGACTACAACTGCCATTTGATGTGTTTTGATCTCTTAATACTTGTTTTAATACTGTCGGAAAATCTGACAGAAACTGTCTGGATGTGCGAGTGCACATGCCGCTCTATAGAAATGTGATAAGCGGTGACATAGGGGGAGGATGTTTTATCTCCCAGTGCATATATCATAATGGATGAAATGAAGGTTGTCAATTATTTTTATGGAAGATAGTACCTAACCTGTACCGGACTTGTAAAGAAGGATGGAAATAGATATAATGACAACAATGAAGGTTACCGGAGAAAAACTTATGGACAATAAGGAATGACAAGGTTGTGCTGCATATTATATATTTACGGTACTTTATGTGCTTTTAATGCCCATTATGGCTATTATCATAATGATCATAATAGATCAGATAACGTACCCGATATGGGGATCTGTACCAATAACAGTTTTGACTGTAATCAACGGATATACGCCGCTTTTATTTGTTGCTTTTGCGATGTTTCTCTATGCATATTTCTGTATTGTCAAAGATAAAGTGAAAAAACCTGACAGCCTGTTTGGGTTATATCTGCCACTTTTTATATATTTTGGCTGGCAGCTGTGTATTTCGATTCAGTTTACCCTGTCTGAAAAAAATTATGTAAGTTTTGTTTATGCGGTATTGTGTTGGAACTTTTATGGAATGATACATTCCTATCATTGGCAGGGGGTAATGCTCTTTAACTGGATATATAATTTGGCACTCTTGGGCGGTTTTACGGCAGGAGAGAGACTTGCTTTTCGTAAGACCAAAGTAATACGGAAACCTTTACGGATCAAATATGTATGCCTGGCAGCGATCTGCAGTGTTTTGATAATATCGATTATCGAGGGTGTCTGGCTTTATAGCCGGAGAGATATTGTCAAAAAAGACCCGAAACTGAGCGGCTACGGATTTGCTTATGAGAATGGCTACTCAAGTACAGATTTAGAGCCGTACTATGTCGAAAATGAGGAAAATATTCTGGCTAAATTAGATACACCATCTACATTTATAATCTCTGAACCAGCGGAAATGCCTGTGTTAGACGGTGCAGAAGCGGCATACCCGATCTATTCTGCTTTTGCTAACGCATGCTATGAGAATATTGGTGAAATACAAGAATATGCCAAACAGAACAGATGGCAGGATCCTGATGCTGCAATGCCGATTCAATTTAATAATAGTATTATTGCCTTTGAAGATTTGATGGCAGGGGATACCGATATTTTTTTCGGTGCTAAACCATCGGCCGGGCAGCAGGAAATGGCTGCTCAGGCCGGTAAGAACCTGGTTCTGACTCCGATCGGCAAAGAAGCTTTCATTTTTTTTGTCAATAGTGCGAATCCGATAGATGGGCTGACTTCCGACCAGATACGTGGTATTTATTCCGGTGAAATTGAAAACTGGAAAGAAATCGGAGGTGCAAATGCACGTATTCTCGCGTTCCAGCGTCCTAAAAATTCCGGTTCTCAGACAATGATGGAATATTTTATGGGTGACACACCACTCAAAGAGCCGCTGCAAACCGAATATTATGACACTATGAGCGGCATCATCTTAGAAACGGCAAATTATCAGAATCGTTCCTCGGCAATCGGTTATTCCTTTCGTTATTTTGCCACAGTTATGGTAAATGATATGAACTATTCGGATCGTATTAAATATTTGTCAGTGGATGGCGTTTATCCCGATGTGGAAACAATCAAGTCCGGAGCATATCCGATTACTACGGAACTTTATGCGGTTACGCTTGCTGATAATCCGAATAAAAATGTCGAATTGTTCTTAGAATGGATGACAAGCCCCCAAGGTCAGCAGATCGTGGCCGATACCGGATATGTTGCGATTCAAGATCCGTAAAAGAGCTGCAATAAATGACTTACAGGATAACAAAAAATAATCTGCATTGTTAAAATGCAGATTTTTTTGTATACTTATTATGTTATTAAGAGACAAACTAACTTTCGATTCTGAGAACAGGAGATATCCATGTCCGAACAGGAAAAAGAACAGAATCCCATAGCGGAGGAACCCGTCAAGGAGCAGGCGCAGTATACACCCTCTGTGCAGCCGGAGTTTATGCGGGAAAAAATCAAACAAAAGCCTGTCAATAAGAAGAAGCTTCTTCGGAGAACGGTGATCACTGCGTTGATGGCGGTGGTGTTTGGATTGGTAGCTTGTTTTACGTTTCTGGTGCTTGAGCCGGTGATCAGTAATCGACTTTATCCGGAGGAAGAGCCCAAAGAAGTGGCGTTTCCTGAGGAGACGCCGACGGAGGAGATGAAACCGGAGGATATGCTGGTCAACGAGGGGGATATAGAACCGGCAGAGGCCGTGGAGGTGGAGCTGGTAGACGAGCAGATAGAGGAGATCCTCTCTCAGGTGGAATTTGAATTTAATCTGGAGGATTATCAGGCTCTCCACGACGAGCTGCGGAAGCTGGCGGAAAATGCAAGCCGGGCGATAGTTACGGTGGCGGGTGTCACTTCGGATGTAGACTGGTTTAACAATATATATGAAAATGTGGCCTCAGCCTCCGGCGTGATCGTGGCCAATAACGAGAAAGCCATGCTGATTTTAGTCAGTGCCGGTAATCTGAAGGGCGCGGACAGCATTGAAGTGACCTTCTGCGATCAGACGCAGGTAGAGGCGGAGCTTGTACAAAAGGATGAAAATACTGGTCTTGCGATTTTATCAGTGCCTCTTCGGGATATTTCGGAGGAGACGATGGATGTGATCGATATTGCGGAGCTTGGCAGTTCCAGTACTTTGAATCTGTTGGGAACACCGGTGATCGCGCTGGGCAGTCCGCTGGGGACCAGCGGTTCGATCAGCTATGGGGTGGTGACTTCTACAGGAACTGTCATAGACCTGCCGGACGCCGCTTATAAAAAAATTACCACGGATATCTACGGAAGCCGCAACGCCACAGGTATTCTTATCAATTTAAAGGGGCTGGTGATCGGCATCATAGACAATGTCAATACCAGCAATGACATGGGCAACCTGCTCACGGCTTACGGGATCACGGAATTAAAGAGGACCATTGAGCAGATGTCCAACGACAAGGAGCGGGCATATCTGGGTGTGCATGGGGCGGATGTGCCCAGAGAGGCGATAGAAGATACCCAGATCAATACGCCTCCCGGCGCATACATCCGATCGATCGAGATCGATTCTCCGGCTATGGAGGCAGGGATCCAGGGCGGTGATGTGGTGATCCGGGTGAATGAAACGGAAATTACGACTTACAATGAGCTTTTGAATATTATACAGTCGTCGAAGCCCGAGGACGTATTGACCTTTACACTGATGCGTCAGGGGCATGAGATGAGTGTGAGCGTGACACTGGGAAGCTGGTAATGTGAATTAGGAGGGAAAAATGAAATATATCAAAGACTACAAGGAAGGCGACAGATTATCGGATATTTATCTGTGCAAGCACAAACAGTCGGCGGTGACGAAAAACGGCAAGCCCTATGACAATGTGATCTTGCAGGATAAGACGGGCACCATAGACGCCAAGATCTGGGATCCCAATAACGCGGGGATCGAAGACTTTGACAGCATGGATTACATAGATGTGTGCGGCGATGTTACCAGCTTTCAGGGCGCGTTGCAGGTCAATGTAAAGCGCGTGCGCAAATGCAGAGAGGGCGAGTATGCCCCTGCGGATTATCTTCCCGTCAGCAAATTTGGTATTCCGGAGATGACGGAGGAGCTTTTGAAATTTATCGGCAGTATTAAAAATCCTTATCTGCACGGTGTACTGGAAGCTTTCTTCGTGAAGGATCCGGATTTCCTCAAAGCTTTTCAGCAGTCCTCTGCGGCAAAGACGGTACATCATGGATTTGTGGGCGGTTTATTACAGCACACTCTGGCGGTGACAAGGCTGTGTGATTATTACTGTACACAGTATCCGATTCTGAACAGAGATCTGCTGCTCACGGCGGCGATCTGCCACGATATCGGCAAGACGAAGGAGTTGTCGCTCTTTCCTCAGAACGATTACACGGAGGATGGGCAGTTTCTTGGGCATATCGTGATCGGCACCGAGATGGTGGGAGAAAAGATCCGGCAGATTGAAGGTTTCCCGACGCTTTTAGCCAATGAGCTGAAGCACTGTATTCTCTCCCATCACGGAGAACTGGAATTTGGCTCTCCCAAAAAACCGGCAATTGTGGAAGCGGTGGCGCTCTCCTATGCGGATAATACGGACGCCAAGATGGAGACCTTTACGGAGATCATGGAAAACAGTGCAGAGAAAGGATGGGTAGGCTATAACAGACTGTTTGAGTCCAATCTGCGGGGAACGAAGGTGGAGTAGGAGATTTGGGGATGGACTTTAAAAAGAACGATATGGTGACGGTGACCATAGAGGATATCGGAAACGACGGTGAGGGCATCGGTAAGGCGGCGGGCTATACCCTGTTTGTGAAGGATGCTGTCATCGGTGATGTGGTGGAAGCCAAAATCACCAAATGTAAAAAGAATTATGGCTATGCAAGAGTAGAGAAGGTGGTAACACCTTCTCCTTTTCGCGTGGAGCCGAAATGCCCCTTCCACAGACAATGCGGCGGCTGTCAGATTCAGGCCATGAGCTATGAGAGACAGCTTATCTATAAACAGGATAAGATCCGTAATGATCTGTTGCGAATCGGCGGTTTTACCGCAGAACAGATCGACGCGGTCATGGAACCGATCGTGGGCATGGATGAGCCTTGGCATTACCGCAATAAAGCACAGTTTCCCGTGGGATATGACAGAAAAGGGAATCTGATCACCGGTTTCTATGCAGGCAGAACTCATGATATCATTGCTAATACCGACTGCGCGCTGGGAGCGCCGGAAAACAAGCTTATTTTAGAGGCTGTGTTGTCCTATATGCGGGAAAATCGGGTGAGCGCATATCGGGAAAACATAGGTGAAGGACTGGTGCGGCATGTGCTGATCCGGACAGGATTCTGCTCCGGAGAGATCATGGTGTGTCTGGTGATCAACGGGAAAAAACTGCCGGCGGAAGAGAGGTTGGTGGAGAGACTGGCTGGTTTAAGCTTTGGAGATGCCAGGGCTGTGGAAAACGTTGGCGTTAGGCAGCGGGGTGCGGAAGAAGCATATAGCAGGATGGTCGATAAAAAAATGACAAGTATCTGTGTCAGTATCAATACGGAGAAGACAAATGTCATTATGGGGAAAGAGATCCGTGTCCTTTGGGGGAGTGAGCGTATTCAGGACACCCTTTGCGGTCTTACCTTTTCCATTTCTCCCTTATCTTTTTATCAGGTAAATCCACGCCAGACAGAAAAGCTTTACGGGCTGGCACTGGAATACGCGGGATTGACTGGAGGCGAGACGGTATGGGATCTCTACTGTGGGATCGGAACCATTTCCCTCTGTATGGCGAAGCTGGCGAAAAAGGTATATGGGGTGGAAGTTGTACCCCAGGCCATAGAGGATGCCAGAGAGAATGCGTATAGAAATCAAATT
>CAMWMO010000070.1 GCA_947175305.1 uncultured Lachnospiraceae bacterium | reverse complement strand
ATCAGATTGTAGGGTTCTACAGTTCGTTTCGTCTCCTGGTTTGGAGAAAAATAAGTAAAGGAAATCTTATGGCCGGTAAAAATAGCATCATGCAGCAATTCCATTTTAGGGGATAAAGAGGATTTGGACTGCCAGGAGGCAAGATCTATGAGAATATGAGTATCTCCAGCCAACAGATTAGAGGCACCTGCAGACAGCTTCTCCATGAGCTGGACATAGCGATTTGTGCCGCTCACGCTGTCGAGGCTCCGAAGCCCTGCCAGTATGGCCTGCATATCTGATGTGGTGAGCAGGGTGCGGTCTATCTTATAGTTTTCTATAATGGAGATACCGCCGTTTACGCCCGGTTCCGTCACAAGGGGAATACCTGCCATACAGAGCGCCTCTATGTCGCGGCTGATGGTGCGGCGGGAAACCTCAAATTTTTCTGCCAGATAGGGAGCTGTCACCTTCTCTTTTTGGAGGAGGATGGACAGGATGCCGATCATTCGGTCGATTTTCATCGAATACCTCCTATAACTATCTTCTACTGTGTTATGGGCATTTCTCCATAATAGGGAACAATCAGATGGGCATCTGCGAAGATAGCGTCGTTTGTAAGGCTGTTAATGCGCATAACCTCACGGATATATTCATGGACAGAGTCGTAATGCTCCTCATCCATGTACTCTTTTGCTATTGACCAGAGTGTGTCGTTGTCCGATACGACAATACTCTTATAATATTTATAAGTTTCTTTGTCGGCGTCGTTTTTCGCATTGGAACGGAAAGAACTGACGGCAATGGAGGTGGTGATGATCAGGCAGAGAGTCATCACAAATAAAAGAAAGTTCTTTCTCATCTCCCGTCTTCTGCGAATGCGGTTATTGCGGATTCTCCTCTCACTTCTGATATCCTGAGCTCTTCTGTAACGCTGTGCCATGTTCTGCTCCACTCCTCTCTGCAATAGATATGATACGTAATATTCGAACAAATGTTGCAAACAAACGTTCTGCATGCTTGTATTATATCGAACGTATTTTCGAAAGTCAATACTATTTACCAAAAAAATCGAACAAATTTTCTGAATATATGTTTGCTTTTTGAGGAATGCTATGCTATGATAAAGAAAACAAACCGTGAAATGCACATAGCGGATTTAAAGCCGTTAGAAAGGATAGGGGTTTTGCATATGGCTCAGGGAAAGATCACTGTAAAGCAGCAGCAAATTTTGGATTATATTAAGGATGAGATCTTAAAAAGAGGTTATCCGCCGGCGGTCCGGGAAATCTGTGAGGCGGTCAATCTGAAATCAACTTCTTCTGTCCACTCTCATCTGGAGACTTTGGAGAAGAACGGCTATATAAGACGTGATCCCACGAAGCCCCGCGCGATTGAGATTTGTGATGATAATTTTCAGATGGTACGCACGGAGATGGTTTCTTTGCCGGTAATCGGACAGGTGGCGGCCGGACAGCCGATCCTTGCAGAGCAGAATATCGAGAGTTACTTCCCTGTCCCGGCGGATATGGTACCGAACGGCGAGTCTTTTGTACTGAAGGTAAAGGGAGATTCTATGATCAATGTGGGGATCTACAGCGGCGATCAAATTTTTGTAAAAAGCTGCCAGACAGCCAATAACGGAGATACTGTAGTAGCGTTGATTGACGATTCCGCCACTGTCAAGACTTTCTATAAGGAAGATGGTCATGTGCGTCTCCAGCCGGAGAATGATTCTATGGATCCGATCATCGTGCAGGATTGTCAGATTTTGGGTACGGTATTCGGCGTATTTCGTCTTTATAAACATTAAAATTTTCCAGCATAGACCCTCTTTTTTCAGGCATAATACATAGTGATCGTAATTGTCCGGCTTTTGACAGTTACGATTCAGATAGCGTGATCATATCATCATGGCTATAGGATATATTTTTCATTGGAATATGGGGTATGAAGCTTGCGAAGGGGGAAGAAAACATGAAAAACAGAGCTTTAGATTGTCTTGCCCTGACGATTGCCATTATCGGTGCTGTCAACTGGGGGTTAATCGGACTTTTCAGCTTTGACCTTGTGGCATTTATATTTGGTAATATGTCATGGTTTTCCAGAATTATCTACGCCCTGGTGGGCATCGCCGGTCTGTATATCATTACGTTCTATATGTATACAGGCGGCACAGCAGAATCGCACAAAGCATAGACAAACTTGTACAGGATCGGCGAAGATTTCTTCGCCGGTCCTGTCTGTTTCGCTGCTCTTCCATTGTCAATACACAGACTTAGATCACTGCTCTGTCGCCTTACTGTTTTTACGAAACAACAGCTTAAAGATTGTTCTGATCAGTGGCTGAATAAAGAACAGCTGGGTAAAAAATGCAAATGGAAAATTATAGCATACCAGCTTCAGCCAGTTTGCTAACAGTGTAAACAGGTTAAACCCTGCATAATAGGGATAATAGAACCATGCAGCCAGAAAGCTCATGGCCGGACACATCAATCCCACTGTAGCACAGATGATCGCGCTTTCAAAAATGACGGGATGAGTTTTTCCTAGTTCAAAATTCTGACATGCCAGTTTGAACGATAAGGGACTGCCCATCACACATTCCAGAACGTAGGCAAAGATAAATTCGATCAGAATGATTGCCCAGATAGGTAACATTTTTCCAAACATGGACACACCGCCCTGTGCATTGATGGCATGGATAACAGAATCGGCGCCTGTGATCTCCATTAAGACAGAACCATTGACGACATAAAGGCTGTAAAACACATATGCATGAACCGTTACCAGAACGGTCAGGAAGGCAAACACCATCCTCTGAAACTGATTTGTAGGCATAAAATAATATCCTCCTCTTCTTTTATAGACATACAAAAACACAGGCAGGCTTCCCGTGGTAAACTGATCGTAACCTAAAACCATGTTCTGTAATCAGCTTTACGTGCAAAGCACTACCTGTGTCATCATGTATGTCGTTTATTTATTTTGTCCGAAAAAAATTTTATCACAAAAATATCCGAAAAGTCAAACGGTTTTTAAGGCCTCTTTTTCGATAAGAACCCCGTCCCGCCAGATCCGCTCCAGATCATAGAACAGGCGGTTTTCCCGGTCGAAGATGTGGATAATGATGTCTTGAAAATCCATCAGGATCCAGTTTGCGTTCTGATAGCCTTCTATCTGTCTGACAGTCACGCCTGCTCTTCCCAGGCGCTCGAAGACATTGTCAGCCATGGCCTGGATCTGACTCTTGTTGCTGCCGTCTGCGATGATAAAGTAGTCTGCAATAGTAGATATTTCGCTGATATCAATGATGCGGATATCCTCCGCCTTTTTATCCTCCAGCGCATCTATGGCTAAAAGTGCAATTTCCTTTGTGTTCATACGAGTGTCAACCATACCTTTCTTTCTTGATTTCTATACTCTTTTATAATATTGATAGGTTTTGGCAGTCATATCGTCTATCTGACCGTCTGTTGTCTGCAGATAGGCGAGGGTGTTTGCCAGTATTTTTTCCAAGGTCCAGTCAAGATCCTGAAAGGCGATCCGCCGGATCATATCCATATCGGCAAGAGGTTTTCTGCCGGGCTCGATGTAATCCGCTATATATACGATCTTCTCCAGCTTGCTCATATCCGGCCGTCCTGTGGTATGATAACGAATGGCGTTTATTATGTCGGGCTGTGTCACGCCGTATTTATGTTCTGCCAGATAGGCGCCCACTTTTGCGTGCAGGAGTGCGGAGGGATTGCTGCGCTCCACCGCGGACATATGGATACGGGCTTTCTCACAGATCGCCACCTGTTCGGAACCGTGCATGCCTTTGGCACAGTCATGTAAAAGCCCGGCAATCATGGCATTTTCCATATCTTCTTCATGTGCCATCGCCAGACAGGAAGCCGTGTAAGCAACACCAAGGGTATGAATATAACGTCCGGAGGACAATTCTTTTTCCATCGCCTGACGAAGCTTTTCCGTTTCTGTTAGATTACGTTTTGGACTCATGGCGCAAAATCCTTTCTATCTGGTATTACGATCATTCATAGAGATGGTGCTTTTGAATATAAGCAGCAACCGATTCCGGCACCATGTTCTGAATGGATTTTCCTTCCTTGACACATTTTCTGATCTGAGTGGAGGAAAGCTCCATACCCTCTATCTTAAGCATGGCAATGGAGGCGTGATATTTTTCCTGTAAATACTGTATCTGCCCGGCAAGCTTCTTATGCAGTGAGTCTTCTTTTTCCTTGCCCCGCACAGCCGCCAGAACCGTACAATATTGAAAGATCAAGTCGGGTTTTTTCCAGTGCTCCATATCATACAGGCTGTCGGCGCCCAGAATGAAATAATAAGTAGCTTCAGAATCAGCGGTCTTCAGCTTTTGCAGCGTTTCATAGGTGTACGTGTTTTTTCCCTGCACAGCATCCGAAGACTCTATATCAGACAACTCAAAATAAGGCTTTCCTGCGATGGCTGCGGCTGTCATCTCACATCGGACAGAGACCGGGAGAACGGCCTGCAGATCCTTCATGTATGGGACGCCGCTGGGGATAAACAATACCTTTTCTAACAAAAACTGCTCTCTCGCTCTTTCTGCAATGGCCAGATGACCATTGTGAATGGGATTAAAGGTGCCGCCCATGATGCCGATCCGTTTCATCTGCACACTCCTCTATGCCTTTGGCAGTACGATCTTAGGATTCTTTTTGTCGGGCTTATAGAGGATGATCTTTTTGCCGATCACTTGTACCACCTGAGAATGGGTGCGCTCTGCCACTGCCTGCGCGATCTCACGCGGATCATCCGCACAGTTTTTTAAAACAGCGATCTTAAGAAGCTCTCTGGTATTGAAAGCATCGCCTACAGATTCGGTAAATTCCGGTGTCAGACTGGATTTTCCCACCTGAAAGATAGGATCCAGACTGTTTGCCAGACTTTTTAGGTAGGCTCTCTGTTTACTCGTTAATTCCATATGGTCTCCTTAATCATATCATAATTGTGTAAACTGACATATCCATAAGCAGACTCTTGGAAGCCGTCAGCGCTTAACGAGGTCTTTTCGAGTTTAGCGCTGTTACGGCTGGAACGAAGCGCAAGCGGGTCTGCGTTGGATTGTCAGTTTATATAGATTTATTTGTAGTAATCAAAAGACAATCCGTACATCCTGACGGTACTGCCCTCCTCGATGCCAAGCGCCTCAAGCTGTTCCAGAATGCCCTGCTTGCGCATAAAATCCTGGAAGAACTTAAAGCCCTTTTCAGACTCTAAATTAGTGTAGGAGAGCATTTTTTCAATGCGGGGTCCTTCCACCACATACTCGTCGGCAGACTCGTCGTAGACCACCGTAAAAGGCTCCTTCTCAATGTCAAAATGATACTCCGGGAAAAATTCCTGTTCAAAGACAAGGGGCTTGTCTCCCAGCTTCTCCAATTGATTATTGATGGCGTACAAAAGCTCCCGGACGCCTTTACCGCTGATGGCGGATATGGCGTAGACAGGAATCCCCTGAGGTTCAAATTCCGCCCGAATCGCCGCGACAGGATCCTCGTCTCCTTCGTATATCATATCGATCTTATTGGCGGCGATGATCTGGGGGCGGCTGGCAAGATTCACATCGTAGGCTGCCAGTTCCTTATTGATGGCATAAATATCCTGTATGGGGTCACGCCCCTCGGTGGAGGCAGCGTCCACGATATGCACGATCAGTCTGGTGCGCTCGATGTGGCGCAGAAATTCATGACCCAGACCGACGCCCTCCGAAGCTCCTTCGATAAGGCCCGGAATGTCGGCAATCACAAAGCCCTTGGCATCCTCTACGTCCACCACGCCCAGATTGGGATTTAAGGTGGTAAAGTGATAGTTGGCGATCTTGGGCCTTGCGTTTGTCACCTTGGATAAAAAGGTGGATTTTCCCACGTTGGGAAAGCCTACCAGTCCCACATCAGCGATCACCTTAAGCTCCAGAAGAAGTTCCAGCTCCTGTGCCGGCTGGCCGGGCTGCGCATACTTGGGAGCCTGCATGGTGCTGGTGGCGTAGTGCTGGTTGCCGCTGCCGCCGCGCCCGCCCTTGAGCAGGAGAAAACGACGGTTATCTCCGGACATATCGGTGATAACTTTACCGCTCTCGGCCTCACGGATGACAGTGCCCTCAGGCACCTTGATGGTAATATCCTCGCCGTTTTTACCGGCACAGTTTTTCTTGCCGCCCTCTTCCCCGTTTTTGGCTGCGTATTTACGGATATGCCTGAAATCGGTCAGGGTATTTAAGCCTTCATCCACCTCGAAATAGACACTGCCGCCATTGCCGCCGTCTCCGCCGTCGGGGCCGCCGTTTGGTACATATTTTTCCCGGCGGAAGGAGACATGTCCGTCTCCGCCTTTTCCGCTTTTTACATAGATTTTCGCTCGGTCTGCAAACATAATAGTATTCTCCGAAAATCGTAAGAAAAGGCTCCAAACATCAGAATGTTCGGAGCCCGTCTTAAGGTTCTTACTTCTCTACAGGATAAACGGAAGCCTGCTTCTTGTCTCTTCCTTTTCTTTCGAAACGAAGCACACCGTCCACCTTAGCAAACAATGTATCATCCCCGCCGATCCCCACATTGATACCGGGATGGATCTTGGTTCCACGCTGTCTGTATAAGATGTTTCCTGCCTTGACGAACTGTCCGTCAGCTCTCTTTGCACCTAATCTCTTGGACTCGGAATCACGACCGTTCTTGGTGGAACCGACACCCTTCTTATGTGCAAAAAATTGAAGGTTCATATTTAACATGGTATTACACCTCCTCAAATGTCAATTTACAGTGTTTTTTCCCGTACTGCGCCGCGATACGGCTCAGTCCCAGTGTCAGGGAATCCATGAGCACGACAGAGCTTTTCTGCAAGGGCTGCTTTAAAAAAGAACAACTGATCCTGCCTGCCGCCTCGTCGGTCTCTACCTGTATCGGCTCTTTAACGATCTCTTCCAGAGAGTTCACGGTGTTTATCACTAAGGCAGAGATCGCGGCACAGACAATGTCGTTTCCGCGTTCTGCATAGCCTGAGTGGCCGTCACAGATAAACTTTTGATATTCTCCCGACCGGGTTCTATAAATGGTGATCTTTGTCATTACGCGTTAATCTTGTCAATCTTGATCTGCGTGTAAGGCTGTCTGTGGCCATTCTTCTTGTGATAGCCGGTTTTTCTCTTATACTTGTAGACGATGACTTTGCGGGCCTTATCTTGAGCCGTAACAGTTCAGGTTACGGTCGCGCCAGCCACATCGCCTGCAACCTTGAGATCCTTATCACTTAC
>CAMWMO010000069.1 GCA_947175305.1 uncultured Lachnospiraceae bacterium | reverse complement strand
GTGTAAGGAGGTCGAGAAGAAACTGCTCGACACCACGAAGTATAAATCCATGGAGATTCATTACAGTGTGGATGCCTCCCTGATCGGCGGCATGGTGATCCGAATCGGCGACAGAGTTGTGGACAGCAGCATCAGTACGAAGCTGAGCGAGCTGCAGAAGGATCTGTTAAAAGTACAGGTGTAATATAATAGCCGCAAGAAAAAAACAAGCGACGCGAAGCGGCATTTGTTTTTTACGCGGCATTAACGAGAAAGCGTTTGATGAAATCAAACATAAAGTGCGAGAGCACGGGCTTTCGAGTAAAACTAAGAAGAAAGGTGCGTATGATCCATGAATTTAAGACCAGAAGAGATCAGTTCAGTCATTAAGGATCAGATCAAGAGATATGCCTCCGAGCTGGAAGTATCCGAGGTGGGTACAGTCATTCAGGTGGCGGATGGTATCGCTCGTGTGCACGGACTTGAGAATGCAATGCAGGGTGAGCTGTTAGAGTTCCCCGGTGAAGTTTACGGTATGATCTTAAACCTTGAGGAAGATAACGTAGGTGCGGTTCTGTTTGGTAACCAGCACAATATCAATGAGGGCGATACCGTAAAGACCACGGGACGCGTGGTAGAGGTGCCCGCGGGTGACTGCATGCTCGGTCGTGTCGTGAATGCTCTGGGCCAGCCTATTGACGGCAAGGGTCCGATCCAGACTGACAAATATCGTAAGATTGAGAGAGTTGCATCCGGTGTCATCACGAGAAAGTCTGTGGATACACCGTTACAGACAGGTATTAAGGCTATTGACTCCATGGTGCCCATCGGAAGAGGGCAGCGTGAGTTGATCATTGGCGACAGACAGACCGGTAAGACGGCGATCGCCATTGATACCATCATTAACCAGAAGGGACAGGGCGTGAAATGTATCTATGTTGCCATAGGACAGAAGGCGTCCACTGTCGCTTCGATTGTGAAAACATTAACAGAGTATGGCGCGATGGCGTACACCACCGTAGTGGCGGCGACAGCCAGTGAGACGGCGCCCTTGCAGTACATAGCACCGTATTCCGGCTGTGCGATCGGTGAGGAGTGGATGGAGAACGGCGAGGATGTGCTCGTGGTTTATGATGACCTGAGCAAACAGGCTGCTGCATACCGTACACTTTCCCTGCTGCTCAAGAGACCGCCGGGGCGTGAGGCATATCCCGGTGATGTATTCTATCTGCATTCCAGACTGCTGGAGCGTGCGGCAAGAATGAGCGAAGAGTACGGCGGCGGTTCGCTGACGGCTCTCCCGATCATCGAGACCCAGGCGGGTGACGTGTCGGCTTATATTCCGACCAACGTGATCTCCATCACAGACGGTCAGATTTATCTGGAGACAGAGATGTTTAACTCCGGTTTCCGTCCGGCAGTAAACGCAGGTCTTTCCGTGTCCCGAGTGGGTGGCGCGGCGCAGATCAAGGCGATGAAGAAGATTGCGGCGCCTATCCGTACAGAACTTGCACAGTACAGAGAGCTGGCAGCGTTCTCCCAGTTCGGTTCAGAGCTTGACGCCGACACCAAGGAGAAGCTGGCACAGGGTGAGAGAATCAAGGAAGTCCTGAAACAGCCTCAGTATAAGCCGATGCCGGTACAGTACCAGGTTATCATCATCTATGTGGTGACCAACAAGTATCTGCTCGATATTGCGGTTGAGGATATCACCAGATTCGAGACAGAATTCTTTGAGTTCCTCGACACGAAATATCCTGAAGTGCCGAATGCAATCGCGCAGAACAAGGAAATTAACGACGAGACTGATGCGAAGCTTAAGAAAGCCATTGAAGAGTTTAAGGCGCAGTTTAAGTAAAAGCGTAGAAAGGGTGTGACGCTATGGCCTCAATGAGAGACATTAAAAGGCGTAAAGGCAGTATTCAGAGTACCCAGCAGATTACCAAGGCTATGAAACTCGTTTCTACCGTTAAACTGCAGAGAGCGAAACAGCGCGCAGAACAGTCGAAGGCATATTTTAACTGTATGTATGAGACAGTGACTTCCATGCTGGCTAAGACCGGCAGCCTGAACCATCCCTATTTGAAAAAGGGAGAGTCCGGGAAAAAGGCAGTCATTGTGATTACCTCCAACAGAGGTCTTGCAGGAGGCTATAATTCCAATGTGGTGAAGCTGATCACACAGGGCGACTTCAAGAAAGAAGAACTGGAGATTTACGCGATCGGCAAGAAGGGCAGGGATGCACTAAACCGCAACGGATATCACATCATGGAAGAGGACGCAGAGATTATCGAGGAACCTTCCTATGTGGATGCCATGGCAATCAGCAGCAAATTGCTGGAAGCCTATGCGGCGGGCGAAATTTGTGAAATTTACCTTGCTTACACGGGATTTAAGAATACCGTGGTACATGTGCCCACATTGTTAAAGCTTCTTCCGGTGGAAGCTCCGGCGGAAGAGGAAACTGAGAAAGAGCCGCAGAGCAAGGCGATGATGAACTTCGAGCCGGAGGATGATGAGGCGCTGGACATGATCATTCCGAAATATGTTACCAGTTTGATCTATGGCGGTCTGGTGGAGGCGGTTGCAAGCGAGAACGGTGCGAGAATGCAGGCAATGGATTCCGCAACGAGCAATGCTGAGGAAATGATAGATCATTTATCACTGATGTATAACAGAGCACGTCAGGGGTCTATTACGCAGGAATTAACAGAAATTATTGCAGGTGCAAATGCGATCTCGTAATTGCACATTACTGAAATACTATGAGTGAAAGGAAAAAGAGATGGCAGAAGTAAAGACAAGTGAAAATCTTGGAAAGATCACTCAGATCATCGGTGCCGTACTTGATATCAAATTTTCGACAGGGAATCTGCCGGAGATCAATGACGCAATCAGGATTCCGCTTAAAGACAACGGAGAACTGACTGTGGAGGTGGCACAGCATCTGGGTGACGATACCGTCAGATGTATCTCCATGGGTCCTACCGATGGACTGGTGAGAGGTATGGATGCGGTTGCAACAGGCGCTCCCATCACAGTTCCTGTAGGAGAAAATACGCTGGGACGTATCTTTAACGTTCTGGGAGAACCGATTGATAACAAACCCGCGCCCACAGATGTGGGACATGAGCCGATTCACAGACCGGCTCCGACCTTTGAGGAGCAGTCTACGGCGACAGAGCTTCTGGAGACAGGTATCAAGGTCGTTGATCTGTTATGTCCTTACCAGAAGGGTGGTAAGATCGGTCTGTTCGGCGGTGCCGGCGTAGGTAAGACGGTGTTGATCCAGGAGCTTATTCGTAACATTGCGACAGAGCACAGCGGCTACTCCGTATTTACCGGTGTAGGCGAGCGTACCAGAGAGGGTAACGACCTCTATCACGAGATGGAGGAATCCGGAGTTATCGATAAGACCACGATGGTGTTCGGACAGATGAACGAGCCGCCGGGAGCAAGAATGAGAGTCGGCCTGACAGGACTGACCATGGCGGAGTATTTCCGTGACAAGGGTGGTAAGGATGTGTTGCTCTTCATTGATAATATCTTCCGTTTTACACAGGCAGGTTCCGAGGTGTCCGCACTGCTTGGCCGTATGCCTTCCGCAGTGGGTTACCAGCCTACACTGCAGACGGAGATGGGTACTTTGCAGGAGCGAATCACATCCACAAAGAGCGGTTCCATCACTTCCGTTCAGGCGGTATATGTGCCTGCGGATGACTTGACAGACCCGGCTCCGGCGACCACATTCGCCCATTTGGATGCAACGACAACGCTTTCCCGTTCTATCGTGGAGTTAGGTATTTATCCGGCGGTGGATCCGCTTGAGTCCTCCTCCAGAATTCTTGACCCCAGAATCGTCGGGGATGAGCACTATCAGGTGGCCAGAGGCGTGCAGGAGATTCTGCAGAAGTATAAAGAATTGCAGGATATCATCGCAATCCTTGGTATGGATGAGCTTTCCGAGGAAGATAAGCTGGTGGTTGCCCGTGCGAGAAGGATTCAGAGATTCCTGTCCCAGCCGTTCCACGTGGCGGAGCAGTTCACCGGAACGAGTGGAAAGTATGTGCCGATTTCCGAGACGATCCGTGGTTTTAAGGAGATTCTTGAGGGTAAGCACGACGACATTCCGGAGAGCTATTTCCTGAATGCGGGAAGCATTGACGACGTGGTTGCAAAGATGAAGAAATAAGGAGACCATATAGGCAGTTGAAGAAAGCAGGTAATATATGGCTGAGGATAGCAGAAACTTTACATTAAAGATCATTACACCGGACAGGGTCTTCTATGAAGAGGAAGTGTCCATGGTGGAGTTCAATACGGTCGAAGGAGAAGTGGGTATTTATAAGGAGCATATTCCTATGACGATGATCGTCGCCCCCGGTATCCTTACGATCACAAAAGATCAGGAAGTGTCTGAGGCTGCACTGCATGCGGGGTTTGCAGAGGTGCTGCCGGATAAGGTTACGGTACTTGCCGAGATCATCGAGTGGCCCTCAGAGATTGATGTGACACGTGCGGAAGAGTCAAAATCCCGTGCGGAGGAGCGAATCAGAGAGAACGCGCCGGGAACGGATATGCGGCGGGCTGAGATGTCCTTGAAGAGAGCTGTAGCGAGAATACAGACAGTACAAAAGTGATAATGTTTTTGACAGGGGAACGAACGGATTCGTTCCCCTGTCTGCTGATACTTTGCACCTATTCATGGGTAGAACCATATGATAAAATAAAGCAACTATTTTTTATGGGGAGCCTATGAGACAATCAAGAATCCTACCTTTTTATATGGCCTATCCGATGCCTCTTTTTTATCAGGAGGAGGATACGGTGACAAGAGATCTGGAATATCTGCAGGAAATGTATCCGGTGGAGGCAAAGAAGTATCAAAAAGTGATTGCCGAGACATTGGAACGGTTAGACTATGAGGGCAGCATGATCTATGATGAGTACCCGGACAAGTGGCAGATCTACCGCCTGACGCAGATCATCGTGGATAAACTGAAACAGTCCGGGGACGCTGAGATGGGTACAGAGAGTGAAAACGAAGATATCGCAGCATTTGTTCAGGTACTTTTATGCTATGAAATCTATAAAAAACGACATATGAATAGAAACGGTATCCTGAAATTTTAAAGGATGCCATGAAATAGAGGAATTCGGAACCTATGAAGAGAGCGATCATAAAAGGCGCTTTCCTTGGCTGCATCTTTGCGCTTGCGCTGGTGCTTTTGAGCACATTGATGAATCAGGGAAATACAGATATGACAACGGAGATGGGGGAGGCGACCTACCCTGTGCTGTCCATGTTTGTGGACACATACAGGGTGGGCAGTCTGCATGGGTATGCCCAGAATATGGACTGCGCCTACTTGCGGGACAACCTGCAGCCGGTGGGTGAAAACCGCAGGATCAGTGTACAGATAGATACCTATGGGCAAAGAATGGAGGAAATAGCCTTCGAGGTGAGAAGTCTGGACGGCGAACGGCTGATAGAGAGCACGCCGGTGGAGACATATGAGGAGAATGACAACGTCCTCACTTTTGATATCACCCTGAAAGATCTGATAGAGAATAACACAGAGTATATGCTTATCTTTTTAGTCACGCCGAGAGAGGGCACGGTCATTCGGTATTATTCCAGAATCGTTTTGAGTGATTCACTTAATATCCGGGAAAAACTTGACTATATCATGGATTTTCATGAGCGCACCTTCGATAAGGAAGCGGCGACGGAACTGACAAAGTATCTGGAATCCAATGCGGAGGGAGATAACACAACCTTCAGCAAGGTCACCATACATTCCAGCTTTAATCAAGTGACCTGGGGTGATCTGGCGGTCTCGGAGGTTACGGAGCCGCGCATTACCATCAAGGAGCTGGCGGAGCAGACGGGTTCCTTTACATTGGAATATCTGGCAGGGATCAGAAAGGGCAGAAAAGCGGAATATTACCGGATTCGAGAGTTTTACCGGATCCGCTATACGCCGGACCGAATGTACCTGCTGGACTTTGAGAGGAACATGGAGCAGATCTTTGATGATCAATCGGAGGTCTATGTCAACGACAAGATCATGCTGGGAATCATCGGTGACCAGGTGGAGCTTAAGGAGAGCGACGGCGGCAACGTGTTCGCTTTTACTGTGGCGGACAAGCTTTACAGCTATAACGTGACGGATAATAAGCTGGCAAGACTTTTCAGCTTCTATGAAAATACGGAGGGTCTGGCGGATGAGAGAAGCGCTTACAACCGGCATGATGTTCGTATACTGACGGTGGATGAGACGGGTAATATCCTCTTTCTGGTTTATGGCTATATGAACAGAGGACGGCATGAAGGCTGTGTGGGCGTGGTGCTTTACGGCTATAACAGTATGACGAATACTGTGGAGGAGATTGCCTATATCCCTTACGATAAATCCTATGAACTGTTAAAGACGGATATCGAGAAACTCTCCTATGTGAGCAGAACCGGGATCTACTATTTTATGCTGGACGAGAGCGTGTATGCTGTGGATGTACAGTCCGTCTCGATACAGACGCTGGTGACGGGGCTGCAGGAGGGCGGTTATCATGTATCCGATTCCAACAAGATGCTGGTCTGGCAGGAGGGGAGCGATCTCTATGCGGCCAGTGATCTGATTCTGATGAACCTGAACACCCAGACCCAGACAAAAATACATGCGGGGGTGGACGAGTATATTTCGGTGTTGGGCTTTATGGAGGAGGATCTGATCTATGGGCTTGCCAAAAAGCGGGATGTCCGGGAAAACACCACAGGGATCACAACCTTTCCGATGTATTGTCTGAAGATCCAGAGCGATGACGGCAATGTCCTGAAGACCTATCGGAAGGATGGCGTCTATGTGGTGGACAGTGAAATCGAAGAAAATCAGCTCACGCTCTCCAGAGTGGTGTATGATGAAGAGAGTGAGAGTTATGTGCCGACGGCAGACGATCAGATCATGAATACGGAAGAAGTTAAAGGCGGCAGCAATACCCTCGACTATGTGGTCACAGAGAATTACGAGACCATCTGCCAGATCGATGTGAAGGAGGAGATAGATGCCAAGGCGCTGAAGCATCTGTCGCCCAAGGAGATTCTCTTTGAGGGGAGCCGTTCCGTGGGAGAGCTGAAGAAAGAGATGACGGGAGGGCGCTTTTATGTGTACGGCAAGGATGGTATTGAGAGTATTTGTGCAAACCCCGGCAGAGCGGTGGATATAGCGTATCGCAAGGCGGGCGTAGTGGTGGATGATGATGGGGATTATATCTGGAGGAGAGAGACCAGAAGTACCCGCAACCAGATCATGGCCATTACGGAGGACGAGGTGACGGAGACAAAAGGTTATCTGGCAGTCTGTCTGGAT
>CAMWMO010000068.1 GCA_947175305.1 uncultured Lachnospiraceae bacterium | reverse complement strand
GATCGCATCCACCACCGGTCTGGTCATCAGACGATAATCCCGGGCGCCATCCACGATCTCCGTGCGGGAAATCTTATTCATCAGACGATAGAACATTCTGGCAAAGAAAGAACGGATCAGCGGCTCGCCTTTTCTGTTCACCCGCCTGGTCGCCACCGAGTCATAGCCCTGTTCAATATAAGCGTACATTTCCGGTAACAGCGACGGCGGATCCTGCAGATCCGCATCCATCAGCACCGCCAGATCTCCCCTGCACTTCTGCAGTCCCGCATAGATTGCCGCCTCTTTACCAAAATTGCGGGAAAAGGAGATGAGACGCACCCGCTCATCCTCCCCGTGAAGCTTTTTCACTTCGGAGACTGTGTTATCCTTCGAGCCGTCATCTACGTACAAAATTTCAAGCTCTATTTCCTTCTGCCGGAAAAAATCTGTATTTTTACATAACTCATCATAGAAATCCCTGACATTCTCTTCCTCATTATAGCAGGGTACAATGACACTGAGTAATTTCATAGCCCTTCGCCTTCTCCCTAAATAATTTATGTTTTGGCGATAATTAAAGTAAGTATACCACATTTACATAAAAATGGGAAGAGACGTGTCTCTTCCCATTTTTATCTGCCATTTTTATCCTATCAGGCCGTTTTTCAGGCGTATGTAATCCGCAACCACCGCAATATACTCACTGTTGGTGGGCCTGGTATACTCCGGACTGTTGCTGTAACCAAACAGCTCCTCAAAAAGTTCCGTATTCCCTCTGTCCCAGGATACCTCGATGGCGTTGCGGATCGCCCGTTCGATCTTCGTATCCGTGGTCTGGTACAGCTTCGCGAGATCCGGATACAGCAGCTTGGTAACGCTTCCCACCAGCTCCATATCCTCTATGCACATCTCCAATGCGCTGCGCAAAAACTGATATCCCCGCAAGTGCGCCGGTATACCCAGTTCCAGCATAAAATCCGAGATTGTTTTTTCAATCTCTCCTCTGCTTACCGTATTCTGTTGTATCATTCCCCTTTTACTCCTTTGCACGATGATGGTATTTTGGTTTTGGCTACAACTAGCAAACGTAGTCCATCTTTCTCTTTCGACATAATACCAGAGATTCATCGCGCTGTAAACGGTAAGTTATCGCCTAAAGTCTCGCCTCCTGCACATTCTCTTTAAACCAGTCGTAGGCGAGCTGCACTCCCTCCGCAAGCTCCACCTTATGCTTCCAGCCCAGCCCGTGCAGCTTCGTCACATCTGTAAGCTTTCTCGGCGTGCCGTCCGGCATATCCTGATTCCAGACGATATCCCCCGTGTAGCCTACCACCTTTTGCACCGTTTCCGCCAGTTCCCGGATCGTAACCTCCTTGCCGGTACCAATGTTGACATGCTGCTCGCCGCTGTAATTCTCCAGCAAAAACACACAGGCATCCGCCATATCGTCCACATACAAAAACTCCCGAAGCGGCGTTCCCGTCCCCCACAGCTCCACCGTAGGCGCATTGTTCACCTTCGCCTCGTGAAATTTACGGATCATAGCCGGCATCACATGGGACCCCTGCAGATCATAATTATCATGAGGACCATACAGGTTTGTGGGCATACAGCTGATGAAGTCGTCCCCATACTGCCGCTTATAAAATTTACACATCTCAAGCCCCGCGATCTTTGCGATGGCATAGGCCTCATTCGTCTCCTCCAGGAGATCCGTCAAAAGCGCATCCTCCGGGATCGGCTGAGGCGCCATTCTGGGATAGATACAGGTGCTACCCAAAAATAGAAGCTTTTTCACTTTGTATTCATGACAGCAATGAATCACATTACACTGAATCTGCATATTTTCATAGGCAAATTCCGCAGGCGTCGTATTGTTGGCGTTGATGCCGCCCACCTTCGCCGCCGCCAGTACCACCACATCGGGGCGTTCTACCTCGAAGAAGTCGCGCACCGCCTGTTGACTTATCAAGTCAAGCTCCTTGTGCGTTCTGCCGATGACATTCTCATATCCCTTTGCATGCAGAGACCGCACGATAGCGCTGCCTACAAGTCCTCTGTGACCTGCCACATAGATCTTGTCTGTTTTATTCATAATACCCTCCTTTATTTAACAGTTGAACTCAGCATAATATACCATTCAGATTCAGTCTGATTGAACTTCTAACAGTGTATCACAGCTCTGGTTCTTTTACAATAAACCCGTCTGCCAGGCCCTCTCCCAAAAGCGAGATCTCCGCTTTTGCGGGCGATGCGGGAAAGCTGTCGTAACCCACCTGATCTCCCTGAACCGGATAATAAAACGTAACCCCCTCGATCTCATAAGCAAGCGTCTCATAATTCTCATAGTCCTTCTGGACAAGCCAATAAGCGTTCTCATAGGAGGCCAAGATCTCCCGCCCCAGGGCCAATCCCTTATACAAAAGGAGCAAAATCGTCAGCACAAGCGCCGCACGCTTTATCATGGTCTGCCACAGTGATCTGCCCCGTTCTGTCTCGTCGCTCCGGCCATCCTCACAACTTGTCACCGTCTCATAAATCCCGCCGAACACCACCGCAAAGGTCAGATATACATAGACGCAGCCGTAACGCATGAGCGGTGAAGTGCACAGCCAGAATAGAAAGGATGCCGCCACCGTACCCTGCACCAGCAGAAGCTCCCACCGTCTGCGCCACCATCGAAAGAGCATCCCCGCCGCATACAGGAAAAGCAAAAACACCGATACCGCAGCCGCCGCCACAAACAGTCTGTCAATGCCGGCAAGCCCCCGAAACCACCCGGGAAGCCACTCTCTTACAGGCATCTCAAAACGCGATACATCCGTATATCCTCTGCCCCATACCTGAATCTCCCTGGCGTCGTAATCCGCCACGCCCTTCGGGATCTTCCATGCCGCCGAAAACAGATCGATCTGGGTAAACGGATAGACCAGCCATCCCGATATCACCACATTGCGGATCAGATAGGGCAACGCCGTCACAATGCCAAGCCCAAGATAAACGAAGGTCTCTCTCCACTTCTTCTCCCGCAGGAGACGGTACGCCGGATAGATCACAAGAAGAAGGATAAGCGCCGCCGACAGCTTCACCGTCAGGAGAAACACCCCCAGAACACACAAAAGCGCGTAAGGCAGAATCGTCTGCTCTCCGCTCTCCAAAAGCTCCAGCCATCGTATCACAATATAAAAGGCTATCAGCACCATAAAGTAATCGGAAGCCGGAGACACCATCTCATCAAAGATATTGACCAGATAATAGACGCACATCACTCTGGCAAAATCACTGGTCCTAAGCCTGCCAAGGCGCAGGGAATACCCTGTTTTCAGACAGATTCCGGCCAGAAGAAAAGCCAGAAAACCCGCACAGCAGTGAAAAGATCCCCCGCCTAAAAAAGCCATGCTGTAGAGCGCAGACAGGGCAAAAGCGGCACTGTTATAGGCCAGCCTGCAGTGCAGATTCCCAAGCCCCTTCACAACGCCGTACTCCTCGATCCAGCGAATGCTCTGCGCATGATAAAGTCCCGTATCATAGTGGATCATTCCTCTGGATGTCCCGTAAGCAAAAAGAAGAAAAATGCCGACAATCAAAAGGATCCTGCCACACACACTCTTTCCCAAACACGCAGAGAATAATGCTTTGAGGCTCTTTCGCTCCCGCCACAGGATTCCGGCGCAGACCGCGCATAACACCCCGTTCGCAAGAATCCCCACCCCGGCAAACAGGCTGAAAAACTGCGCATACACCGTGACACATACAATCCCGCACAGCACATAGGCATCCCCGTTTTTTACCTGATAGGGAAAGTGCCGCGTTATCAAACGCAGCACACCATACCCGATTATAAATGTGGTTATTAAAATGTAGATCCAAATCAGAATTACTGATACCATACTATTTTTCTTTTTTCCTGTAATCCTCGCAGCTCATTCCCGCGATCTCCTTAAGATCCGCATCCATCATCATGGAAACCAGTCCCTTAAAGTCCACATCCCGCTTCCAGCCAAGCTCCCGCTCCGCCTTCTCACAGTTGCCCCATAAAAATTCCACTTCGGCAGGACGATAAAATTCCGGATTCACATCCACTAAAAGTCTGCCGCTCTCTGCATCGTATCCCTTCTCGTTTACGCCGGTTCCCTCCCAGCGGATCTGAATACCCAGCTCCGAAAAGGCCGCTTCTACGAATTCTCTGACTGTGTGCGTCTCGTTGGTAGCCAGCACATAATCATCCGGCTTGTCCTGCTGCAGCATCAGCCACATACCTTTGATATAATCTCCCGCAAATCCCCAGTCGCGCTTGGCATTCATGTTGCCGAGAGATAATTTTTCCTGTCTGCCCGCGATAATGTTCGCAATGGCGAGCGTGATCTTTCTGGTAACAAAATTCTCACCCCGTCTGGGCGATTCATGGTTAAACAAAATACCGTTGCAGGCAAACATATTATAAGACTCTCTGTAATTTACCGTGATCCAGTAAGAATAAAGCTTGGCCGCTCCGTAAGGGCTCTTCGGATAAAAGGGCGTCTTTTCACTCTGAGGGGCCGTCTCAGGAATGCCGCCGAAAAGCTCTGAGGTGGAAGCCTGATAAAACCGGCATGTCCCGCCATTTACCCGAATTGCTTCCAAAAGCTTCAGCGTGCTCACGCCTGTAGCCTCCGCCGTGTACTCGGGCACCTCAAAGGACACTCCCACATGGGACTGCGCCGCCAGGTTATAGACCTCCGTAGGACGGATCTCCGCGATCAGACGCATCAGATTGCTGGAATCCGTGGTGTCCGCATAGTGAAGGAAAAACTTTACTTTGTGATAATCAGATTCGATCAAATGATCGATCCTCGCCGTATTGGAAATGCTGTGTCTGCGAATCAGGCCGTGCACCTCATATCCCTTCTCCAATAATAATTCCGCAAGGTACGAACCGTCCTGTCCCGTGATACCTGTGATGAGCGCTATTTTCTGCATATTTCTATGGTCTCCTTATCTCTTTTTTCGACTGGCGTGTATCTTTAATTTAAATATTCCCGAATCGCATCATGCCAGTCCGCAAATTTATAATCCGTCGTCATATGAAACATATAGTTTTCCAAAATAGAATAGGCCGGCCGCTTCACCGCAGCGCCAAACTCCTCCGACGTGATGTGTTCCACCACCGTCTTTTTCCCCGCTAATCTGAAAATCTCCTCCGTAAACTGTGCCCAGCTGCAGTCCCCCTCGCAGGTGGCATGGAACAGTCCGTAGTTTTCCGTCGGAAGCAGATAGGCGATTGCTCTCGCCAGCTCCGCCGCGCTGGTGGGTGACCCCACCTGATCCCGCACGACCCGTACCTTGTCGTTGGTCTCGGAAAGCCTCAGCATCGTCTTTACGAAATTCTTTCCATCGCCGTAGAGCCACGCTGTACGCAGAATAAAATGTCTGTCGCTAAACTCCCTTACAAACTCTTCTCCCGCAAGCTTCGTCCTGCCGTATGCTCCCTGAGGACCCACCGGATCGGTCTCCCGATAGGGTCTTGTCCCCTCGCCGTCAAACACATAATCCGTAGAAATATGCATCAGCTTCGCGCCTGTCTGCTGCGCCGCAATACTTAAATTGCGAGCGCCGATGGCATTGATGCGAAATGCCAGATCCTCCTCCTTCTCACAGGCCTCCACCGCTGTATAAGCGGCACAGTTGATGATTGCATAGGGCTTGACTCCATGTACAAATTCCATCACCTGATCGATCTGTGTAATGTCCAATTCCCCAACATCCGTATTAACGAGTTCATATTCCGAACTCCCTGCATACTGTCTGTTTATCGCGCGCCCCAGCTGCCCGTTGCAGCCTGTCACCATCAGTTTTTTCATATTCCCTCCATGTCAAAATATACCTAATCTATCATATCATCCATCATACAACCAACCGCTGGATTCGTCAAATCTTAGAGCACCTTCTTCCGAATATTTTGTCATTTTTTACAAAGCTTTTTTAGTGACTCCCCATTCTCCTTATGCTATACTGAGGTTGTATGCCAAAATCAGCATACAAAATACCAGAGAAAGAGGAGCATAAGATGAAAAAATTACTAGTTTTTCTTTTCGTCACTTTGTCTTCCGTTTTACTGTTCTCCGGCTGCGGCAAGAAAGAAGAAAAAGAAGCAGAAGTCACGGCGCCTGTGGAAGAGCAGGTGATCGACACTCAACCGGAAACGGAAAATGAACCGGAAGAAACAGAAGAAGAGACCAGCGAGGATCTCCCGCCGGAAGAAGGAATGGTTCGCAGCCGCATCACCAACGAGTGGGTGGACGAGGACGTCAATGACAGACGCCCCATTGCCTTTATGACGCCCAATACTAAAACCGCCTCACACTATGGCCTTTCCAATGCGGACGTGCTCTACGAATGTAACGTGGAAGGCAGCTACACCCGCCTGATGGGTGTAATACAGGACTGGCGTAATTTCGACAGGATTGGCAACATACGCAGTTGCCGCGACTATTACGTATACTGGGCCTTTGAATGGGATGCCCTTTATATCCATTTCGGCGGCCCCTTCTATATCAATGAGGTGATCAGTCGTACCGACGACATCGACGGTATCACCAGCCCCAATTTCTGGCGCGCCAACGACGTACGTAATTCTACCGATAACGCCTTTGTAGACACCGCCGGTATTCTGGCGGATATCGACAGACTGGGCTATGACACCAGACTCCGTGACGGTTACGCTGATGAGCAGCATTATCGCTTTGCACCTGTAAACGAACCCAATGACCTGTCACAGCACAGTGATGCGATCACGGCCAACAGGATTGACATGTCGCTCACTTATCCCCTCTCCAAGTGTTATTTTGTCTATAACAACGAGACGGGCCTTTATGAAAGATATCAACATCTTGCAGGCTCTTCCGAGGGTCCTCACACAGATCTGGCAAACGGTAAGCAATTGACCTTTAAAAATATTCTGATCCAGAATACTTACTATGAGGTTCGCGATGATAAAGGATATCTGGCGTTCAAGTGCCATGATACCACCCGGGACGGCTGGTTTTTCACAAACGGAAAAGGGATTCATGTAAACTGGGAAAAGACTTCCGATTACGGTGCGACAAGATACTATGATGATGCCGGCAATGAGATTGAACTAAACACGGGTAAGACCATGGTGTGCATCGTGGAGGACGGCGATTCCTTCCTGGTGGACGACCAGAAGATCTCCTCTAAATAATAAAAAATCTAAAACACTCACAGAAGTCAGTAATCCCCTTACCGTGAGGGACTTGCTTTGCAAGTTGGGGAATACTGGCTTTTATCTTGTATCGGGCAACCTGATTTTACAGCCACAATTCGATACACAAAAAAAGAAACCACACGGCGAAATGTAATTTCTTTATTCTTCATCTTCTTTATATTCTACAATATCG
>CAMWMO010000067.1 GCA_947175305.1 uncultured Lachnospiraceae bacterium | reverse complement strand
CGGATCTTAGCAGAAGCGAATACTATGAATTTCAGAAATTCCTTGAGCGGTCGATGAAATACGGCATATGCGGTAAGGGCGGACCGCTTACCAAAAGGCAGGTGTCGACAGCGATGAAGCAGGCGGGATTGCCCCACGCCCATGAAGACGGTGTCACACTTTACATCCAATGGCTTTGTTTATTCCGATGTTATCGGAAAATGGGCAAGTATATGATATAATGGAAAATGAAAGGATTTTTTATATATGGAAAAAGCATTCTTAGTGGGCGTAAATTTAAATGACGGAGACGATTACCTGCTTTCGCTGGAGGAGCTGGGAGAGCTGGCGAAGGCCTGCGATATGGAGGTGGCGGGCAAGGCGGTGCAGGCGCTTCCGGAGGTGCATAAGGCCTTTTACATCGGCACAGGCAAAGTGGATGAGGTAAGGGAGCTTGCCATAGAATGTGATGCGGATGTTATCATTTTCGACAATTCTCTCTCTCCGATGCAGCTTCGCAATCTGCAGGAGCGTCTGGAAAAGCCGGTCATGGACAGGAGCACTCTGATCTTGGATATTTTTGCGAGCCGGGTCAGGTCGCGGGAGGCGAAGCTGCAGGTAGAGGTAGCCAGCTTACAATATATGTTGCCAAGACTGGTCGGACTCCACGCCGCACTCAGCAGACAGGGCGGCGGCAGCGGCGCTCTGAGCAACAGGGGCGCGGGCGAGAAGAAGCTGGAGCTGGACAGGAGAGTCCTGGAGCATCGCCTGACAGAGCTTCGACGGGAGTTGAAAGAGGTGAGCTCGGAGCGCATGACACAGCGCAAGCGCCGCGTAGAATCGGGGCTGCCGCGGGTGGCGCTGGTAGGCTATACCAATGCGGGAAAATCCACTCTTTTAAATGCCATGCTGGATCTGTATGGAAGCGATGAGATCGATGTGGAGGAGAAGAAGGTGATGGAGCGGGATATGCTCTTTGCCACGCTGGACACAACGGTGCGCAAGATAGAGCCGGAGGAACATCACGCCTTTTTATTATCCGACACGGTGGGATTCATCCACAAGCTGCCGCACCATCTGGTGCAGGCCTTTCGTTCCACGCTGGAGGAGGCGAAGGAGGCGGATATCCTGCTTCAGGTGGTGGATTATGCCAATCCCCATTACAGGGAGCAGATCGAGGTGACCAACCGGACCTTGAAGGAGCTGGGCGCCGACGGCGTTCCCATGCTGTATCTCTATAATAAGGCGGATCTGGTGACGCAGGAGCATTTGCCGGGGCCTTTACCGGCTGTGTCGGGGGACAGCATTTATCTTTCTGCGAAGAAGCGGATCGGGATGGAGGAGCTGATCTGTCTGATTGAAGAAAAGCTTTCCGGCGGCTACAGAGAATGTACACTGTTGATTCCCTATACGGACGGCAGGGCGGTATCCTATCTCAACGAGAACGGGGTCGTGTACGAGACAGAGTATTTGGAAAACGGGGTGCGCTTGCGGGTCAACTGTAAGGTGGAGGATTATAACTTTTATCAGAAATATCTGGAGGACAGCAATGGATAAAAAACTGGCGTTTCAAATATTGGGAATTCCTGAGACGAAGGAAGAAGAACAAATCAGACAACGGTATCTTACGCTGTTAAAGGAGACGAACCCGGAGGATGATCCGGATGGGTTCAGACGCCTGCGGGAAGCTTATGAGGAGGCTGTTCGTCTGTCTAAGGTGCAGGAAGAGGGAGAAGAGGAGGAACCGCAGGGGGAACTCGATCTGTGGATGAAACGCGTGCGGGAAAATTATCGGGATATTTTTCTGCGCAGGGATGTGAGCGCCTGGAAGGAGCTGTTCGATGATCCGGTGTGCATAGGATTTGATACCTTTCTGGAGGCGAGAGGGAGACTTCTCAGCTTTATTTCCGACCATCCTTTCCTGCCGCAGAATGTGTGGAAACTGCTAGATCAGGTGTTTCATGTGCTGGACGATTTCGAGGCTTTGAAAGAGGATTTTCATGTGAATTTTCTCGGGCACATCGAGTATCATGTGCAGACGGAAGATTTTCTGGATTACGGGTTGTTTGAGGAGTCGGAGGACGGTTATGCGCCGGAGAATGACGACGATACGGATAACTATATAAGAGAGTATTTTCAGATAAAAAACAAACTGGAAGAGAATGAGACGGAGGGCATCCTGCAGGCGCTTTCGGACCTGAAACGGCATGGTCTGTATCATCCCTATGAGGATGTGGAACGATTGAGGCTGTTTATCCGGACAGAGGAGTGCGAGCAGGTGCATGAGCTGGCGGAGCAGCTGATCGAGCGGTACGCCGATGATAACAATGTGCGGATCTGGACGGGAAGGATCTTTTCTCATACCGGAGAGGAAAAGAGAGCGTACGAACTCTGGGAGGCGGTTCTTGCCGAGGATCCGGACTATTACATAGCAAAATACTTTGCCATGCATTATTTGGTGGATCAAAAGCAGTGGTATCGGGCGGAAAAATATCTGGATGATCTGATCAGAGTCAACAGGCGGGACGAGGAGCTTCTGGAGGTCCGCCAAACTATCGGGCAGGAGCTTGTTCCCATGCTGCAGGAGGCTGTGGCGGAGGGAAAGGATTTCGAGGACCTTTCCGGCAAGGAGCTGACGCTCTATCTGGGATGGTGTCTCTTTGATCTGGAGCGGTATGAGGATACGCTTGCCTTTGTGGAAGAACACAAGGAGAGTCTTGACGGAGAGGAAAAGTATTATGAACTCAAAGCGTGGACCTTTTATAAGCTGGAGCGGTATGAGGAGGCCATTCCTGTCTATCAGACGCATTTGAAAAGTGTGGAGGAGAGTCAGGACGAGGAGGAGAAAAAGGCTTCCAAGGCAGCCCAGAGCCACCGCCTTCTGGGCGTCTGCTTTTACTGTCTGGAACAGCCTGAGGAGGGAGAGAAGGAGACGCGCATCGCCATCGAGATGGAGCCGGAAGTCAGAATCCGTCTGGATTGTAAACAGTATCTGGCGGATCGGTATCTCTCTGCGAAAGATTATGAGAAAGCGACTGAGGTGTGCGATGAGATCCTTTTGGAGGATGAAAACTATTATCCGGCATATCTGGTGCGTCAGGAGGCCGGCTACCATCTGCGACGGGCACAGCAGGTGGTGGATGATTATTATCGGGCAATAGAGCTCTATGCCGGCTATGACAGACCCTATCTCTATGCGGCCATGATCTTTTACGATTACAGACAGTATAAGGATGCTCTGGGTGTGATAGAGAGAGCAACGGAAAATCAGGTAGAGTTTTCTAAGAAACTGCGTTTTCAGGAGGCGAAGATCCTGCGGATGCTCTCGGAGGATGCGGAGGAAAGAAAAAAGCCAATGGAGATCCTGGATGCGCTTCTCTATGAGACGGAAGAAGATTCCGGTGAGCTGAAGCAGGAGACGTCTGCGCAGCAAAACGACACACTGGACAGGGCTGAACTCCTCTTTGAGAAGGGGCTTGTGTTTGAGGATGACGGGAAACCTCTGGAGGCCATCGCTCTGGTGCAGGAGGCTCTGAAGCTGGATCCCGAGGAACCCTATTATCATCTGGCGCTGGGCAATCTTTTAAGGGATACGGAGAACTATAAGGACGCTTTGAAGGAATATGAGAAGGTGGAGGAGGTCTACCATCATCCGGAATTTTATTTCGGCATGGGTGTCTGCCACCACGAGGCAGGGGCTTGGACGGAGGCCATTCAATATTATACCAAGGCGGTGGAACAGGATGAAAACTACCGCGACACAAACCGCAGGCTGTACCAGTGCTATGAGGAGAGATACAGCAGGGAGTATCGGAGAGCGGACTACGAGCAGGCGCTTAAGTATATCAATAAACAGTTGGAGATCTCGCAGAGCCCCGGTTACCGCTATTGGGACAGAGGATATTTATACAGCAGCGGCATGGAGATAGAGGAGGCTGTCGCAGATTATGAAAAGGCGCTGCCGCTGGTTGATGAGGCGGATCGCTATCTCATTTTAGAGAATATTGGTTTCGCCTATAAAAAGGGCAGACAGTTTGCGAAGGCTTATGAGTTCTTCAGACGGGCTGTGGAGTGTATGAAGAAGGCAGATGATTCTCCCAGAGGATATGCGGGGATGACGGAATGCTGTATGAAAATGGGAGACTACGAGAAGGCCATCGCCTGCTGCAAGGAGGGGCTTGCCGCGTTCCCTGCCAATGGAGGCCTGTGGGAGAACTTAAGCGATTGCTATGCGGAGACGGATCGTCTGCAGGAGGCCATGGAGGTGACGGATACATGGCGTTTCCATACGGGCGGCACAAAGGCATACTGGAATCAGGTCGCTTTCATTCTTCTGAAAATGGGGAAGGTGCAGGAGAGCCTAGATACCTACAAGAAAGCGAAGGCAGAGTTCATTAAAAACGCCGCCGACAAAGAAGAGCTGGCCGGGCTGTATGATAAGTGGGCTGATCGTCTCATGGAGGTGCAAAACTATGCGGAGGCGATAAAGAGATTTCAGGAAGCCGCCGCTCTCTATCAGGATAACTGGGATATATTTGACTGTGAGTGCGAACTCGCGAAAACCTGCTATCTGCAGGGAGAGTACGAGCAGGCCGAGAAGCATGCGAAAAAAGTGTTAGACTGTATCGCGAAGCGGAATACCACGCCGGAGGACTATGTCTCTTATTCCGGCTATGTACCGATCCGGAAGGGCTGGATGGCATGGATCTATCTGGCTCTGGGGCAGAAGGAAAAAGCAAAACGTTTCTTTGAGGAGATGGAAACGGAGCATCCCTGTGCGAGCTGTAAATATACAAAGTGCTTTGAGTCCTCTCTATGGCTGGGATACTACTACTATTGCGAGAAGGAGTACGAGAAGGCGACGGAGTTGTTTGAGGAGGCGCTCAGAAGAAACGAGGATATATTGGAAGCGAAGTTTATGCTGGAGAAGATGAAAACAGGAACAAAAACAGAGGAAACAACCAAAAAGAGATGGAAAGGATTGTTTAGGGAAAAATGATCATCGGAATCGACTTGGGAACGACAAACAGTCTGGCGGCTTATTTTACGGAGGATGGCCCTCAGATCATACCGAACCGGCTGGGAAAGAGACTGACGCCGTCTGTGGTGAGCATGGATGAGGAAGAGCAGATTTATGTGGGTGATCTGGCGGTGGAGAGAGGACTTCTTCATCCCGGCAGCGCCGCCTCTGTCTTTAAGCGGGATATGGGAAGCGGCAGAAAGTTTCCCCTTCTGCACAAGACCTTTACGGCGGAAGAGCTGTCTTCTTTCGTGCTCCGGGCGCTGAAAGAGGACGCGGAGGCGTTTTTGGGTGAGCCGGTGACGGAGGCGGTCATCAGTGTGCCTGCTTATTTCAATGACGAGAGGCGGCGTGCCACCAAGAGGGCCGGAGAGCTGGCGGGACTTAAGGTGGAGCGGATCATCAGCGAACCGACGGCGGCGGCTATCGCTTACGGTCTCTATCAGAGCCAGGGACATATGCGGTTTCTGGTGTTCGACTTAGGAGGAGGCACCTTCGATGTGTCCGTGCTGGAGCGGATCGATACGATCCTGGAGGTCCGTGCCGTAGCGGGAGATAACTTCCTGGGCGGAGAAGATTTCACCGCGGTACTGGAGGAGATGTTTTTTGAAAAATATCCTCAGTTTGACAGACTGGCACTGGATGGCAAGACCCTGCGGCATATTCATAAGCAGGCGGATAAATGCAAGATAGGATTTTCGGAGGGGAAAACCTCCACCATGGATTGCAAGATCGGGGAGGAGGTATTTTCCCTCACGGTGGAGCTGTCGGCCTACGAGCAGGCCTGCGAGGAGCTTCTGGACAAGATCAGACAGCCGGTGCGGCGCAGCCTTTCCGACGCCCATATCCGCCTTGCTGATATTGATAAGGTGGTGCTGGTGGGCGGCGCCACGAAGAGCCCGGTGATCCGCCGGTTTGTGAGCAAGCTTTTCCGGGCGATCCCGGATACCAATATCAATCCCGACGAGGCGGTAGCTCTGGGGGCTGCCATACAGGCGGCTATGAAGGAGCGCAGAGAAGCGATCAAAGAGGTGATCCTTACGGATGTCTGTCCTTTCACCCTGGGCACGGAGGTAGTCAGGGAGTGGGAGAAGGGTATTTTTGAGAACGGGGTGTTCTGTCCTATCATTGAGAGAAATACCATCATCCCTGCCAGCCGCACGGAGCGACTGTACACTGTGCGGGACAATCAGACGAAGCTGCGGATCAATGTGCTGCAGGGGGAGAGCCGGTTCGCCGGAAATAATCTTTCTCTGGGAGAATTGAACATAGAGGTGCCCGCCGCGCCTGCGGGGGAGGAAGCCGTGGATGTGACCTATACCTACGATATCAACTCGATTCTGGAGGTGGAGGTGAAGGTGGTGTCCACCGGGAAGCGTGAGAAACAGGTATTTGGCGGCAAAAATGCGGATATGACGCCGGAGGAGATCGCCGAGCGGTTTGAAACGCTTTCCTATTTGAAAATCCATCCCAGAGACAGGGAGGAAAATAAGTACCTGCTGCTCATGGGAGAACGGATCTATGAGGAGAGTCTGGGCGACAAGCGGCATCTCATAGAGGAGGAGCTCCACAAGTACGAGCGCGCCCTTGATTCCTATGAGCCGGGCGTGATCGACCGGGCGAAAGAAGAATTTCGGGAATTCTTAAAGGATCTGGAGGAATTCTGATCGAAAGATCCCTTCGCTTGCCTGTGCGAGGGAAATTTTATATAATGGAACTATTCGGAGTCAGAACGGGCTCTGAAAAGATGCAAAACATATAGGAAATAAGGAGAACATCAGCATGATTAAATTGACAGAGGGCGGCGCGTACCTTGTTCACGGAACTGAGATCATTCCGGACGGTGCGGACGCCGGGTTACAGATCCGGGAAAAGACCGGGAGAGAGATTTCTAAGGAAGAGGCGGCGAAGAATACCATAGCTTACGGGATTCTGGAGGCGCACAATACTTCCGGCACGATGGACAAGCTTAAAATTAAATTTGATAAACTGACCTCCCACGATATTACCTTTGTGGGTATCATTCAGACGGCGCGCGCCTCGGGACTGACCAGGTTCCCGATTCCGTATGTGCTTACGAACTGTCATAATTCTCTGTGTGCGGTAGGTGGGACCATCAATGAGGATGACCATATGTTTGGTCTGTCCTGCGCAAAAAAGTACGGCGGCGTCTATGTACCGCCTCACCAGGCAGTCATTCATCAGTATGCGAGAGAGATGCTTGCGGGCGGCGGCAGAATGATATTAGGTTCCGATTCCCATACCAGATATGGCGCGCTGGGTACGATGGCGATGGGTGAGGGCGGTCCGGAGTTAGTCAAGCAGCTTTTGTCGCAGACCTACGATATCAATATGCCCGGCGTGGTGGGCGTATATCTGACGGGTGAGCCGGTAAAAGGCGTGGGCCCGCAGGACGTGGCAC